>CALRYE020000006.1:0-89341 GCA_943372275.1 Janthinobacterium lividum | reverse complement strand
CGCCGTGCATCGACGCCGTGCATCGACGCCGTGCATCGACGCCGTGCATTGACGCCTTATTGTCATTGAGTGCCACACAACTACCAGAAACTGTCTTATCCAAAAGGTGAAATTATGAAACGACTCATGCAAGCCGTCATGGCGCTGGTGCTGACTCTCTCCGCCGGCGCGACGCTGGCGGCCGATTTGCCGCTCGGGCCGGGCGACGTGGTTAAGGTCTCCGTGTATGGCAGTCCCGACCTGACCCTGGAAACCCGCGTCAGCGACAGCGGCAGCATCACGTTCCCGCTGGTGGGGCAGGTGGCCATCGGCGGCCTGTCGCCGCAGCAAGCCGAGCGCAAGATTGCCGGCGCGCTGGAAGCGGGCAACTACGTCAAGAAGCCCCAGGTCAATTTGATCGTCACCACCGTGCAAAGCCAGCTGGTATCCGTGCTGGGCCAGGTCAACCGCCCGGGCCGTTTCCCGCTGGAAGGCAAGCGCAGCGTCATGGATTTGCTGGCCACGGCCGGCGGCATCGCCGCCGACGGCGGCGACACGGTCAGCCTGATCCGCAAGCGCGACGGCAAGACCACCCGCGAGGAAGTCGATGTCATTGAAATGATACGCGCCGGCGAACTGGCCAAGGATTACCAGCTGGCCGGCGGCGACGTGCTGTATGTCGAGCGCGCCCCGCGTTTCTATATCTATGGCGAAGTGCAGCGTCCCGGCTCGTTCCGCCTCGAGCGCGGCATGAACGTCACCCAGGCCCTGTCGGCCGGCGGCGGCCTGTCGCCGCGCGGCACCGAGCGCGGCCTGGTGATCAAGCGCCGCGATGCGCAGGGCAAGGTGCAGGTCATCAGCGCCAAGCACGACGATCCGGTGCAAACCGACGACGTGGTCTATGTCAAGGAAAGCTGGTTCTAATCAGGCGCGCGGTCGCAAGGTTGTAACAAGTGTTGTTTTGCCAGCCCGTGGCGCTGGCAATGTGTTAAAAGTAGGTGTCATGCGGTCGTCACCGGCGCCGGTTAGACTGGCGCTGGGGTGACGGCGGTTTGACATCGATGTGACATCGATGTGACATTGATTTGACATCGATGTGACATTGATTTGACATTCTGGTGTGAGATTGGTGCGGCACTGGTCCGACATTGGTGTGAACAGCGGTATCGCACTCGCAAGACTGTCGCGCCTTGCGCCAGCTGTGGCGCGTGGTCGCAAGATCTGTGCTGCGTTAAGTCTGCCGTAATAAAGCGTGCTGATAATGCAGCTACGCCTACGCTGTTGTCTCATTGCCAGCATTTGCTTTTGTAGTAGTTTTTTAAACACGGCTTGTTCGGCCTGTGCAGGCCGCAAGTGCGTTGCAGCGCCGCCGTTGGCTGCACGCCGTTGGCAGCAGCTTGTCGCGCGTTTTTCGCTATGTCGCAGTGCGCCGTACCGTCGCCGGTATGCACGCTGTGTGCTTCACAAAGAGAGTACCACCATGAATTTTTCCCAGTTCCTGCTGATCCTGCTTGCGCGTAAGCGCATCATTCTCGCCACCTTGCTCGTTACTGTCTCGCTGACCCTGGTGGTGAGCCTGATGATGTCCAAGACGTACAAAGCCACCGCCTCCGTGCTGCTGAACTACAAAGGCCAGGACACCCTGACCGGCATGGTCATGCCCAGCCAGCTGATGCCCGGCTACACGGCCACCCAGATCGACATCATCGCCAGCAAGAACGTGGCCGCGCGCGTGGTCGACTCGCTCAAGCTGGCCCAGAACCCGGCCGTCATCGAGCAGTTCCAGGAAGCGGCCGACGGCCGCGGCAACGTGCGCGACTGGCTGGCCGGCTTGCTGCTGACCAAGCTGGACGTGGTGCCGGCGCGCGAATCGAGCGTGGTCGAAATCAACTTCCAGGGCGCCGATCCGCAGTTCGTCGCCGCCGTGGCCAACGCCTTCGCCGACGAATACCAGAAGCTGTCGGTCGAGCTGAAGGTCGATCCGGCCAAGAAGGCGGCCGGCTACTTCGCCGAGCAGACCAAGCTGCTGCGCGACAATGTCGAAGCGGCCCAGAGCCGCCTGTCCAAGTACCAGCAGGAGCGCGGCATCGTCAGCGTCGACAACCGCCTGGACGTCGAATCGAACCGCCTCAACGACCTGTCGGCCCAGCTGGTGGCCGCCCAGGGCCAGGCCATGGAAGCGGCCTCGCGCCAGAGCATGGCCAACGGCAAGGGCGGCGAGTCGCCCGACGTGGTGTCCAACCCGCTGGTGCAGCAGCTGAAGGTGTCGCTCGCCACCGCGGAAACGCGGCTGGCCGAAGTGGGCGGGCGCCTGGGCCGCAATCACCCGCAGTACCTGTCCGCCAAGGCCGAAGTCGACAAGCTGCAGGCCAGCATCGCCGGCGCCGTGCGCGCCACCTCCAATAGCGTGGGCAACAGCGCCCAGATCTTCGCCCAGCGCGAAGCGGCCATCCGCGCCGCCCTGGCCGCGCAAAAAGCCAAGGTGCTCGAAATGAACCGCAGCCGCGACGAACTGGGCGTGCTGATGAAAGACGTCGAGAGCGCCCAGCGCGCCTTCGACGTGACCTCGCAGCGCCTGTCCCAGACCCGCATCGAAGGGGCCTCGGAGCAGTCCGACATCGCCTTGCTCAACCCGGCCACGGCGCCGCTCAATCCGGCCGGCCCGCGCGTGCTGCTCAACACCTTGCTGTCGCTGTTCCTCGGCACCTTCCTGGGCCTGGGCTTTGCGCTGCTGGTGGAAATTCTGGATCGCCGCGTGCGCTCCGAAAACGATCTGGCCGAGGTGCTGCAGATGCCGGTGCTGGGCGCCATCAGCTGGAACGCCCCCAAGCGTCGCCGCTACAGCGCCATCGCCTCGCTGTTGCCGCGTCGCCTGCGCCTGACCTGAACCGCGGCGGCGCGGCGCGCAAGCGCCGCCCGCCTGACTTTTAACCGCCCCGGCGGCGTGCGCGGGGCCCGCGCCGGAAGCTACGGGCGCAGGCTGCGCAGCAAGCGCGGCGCGCCAAACGCACCGCCGCGGCGGCCTGGCCCTGGCGCCAACTTAGCTGGCTACACCACAGAATCATGGAAACCACGATGACTCAGACTGAGCTCTCCATTGCGTCCGACAAGCGTCGGACCGACTCCAGTATCGGCGGCCTGCTGCTCGAATCGGGCAAGATCACGCCGGAAAACGCCGAACGCGTGCTGCGCATGCAAAAAGAACTGGGTATCCGCTTCGGCGAGGCGGCCCAGCGCATGGGCCTGATCGACGAGGCCGACATCCAGCACGTGCTGGCGCGCCAGTTCGACTATCCCTACCTGCGCGCTGGCGAGGGCAATTGCTCGCCCCACCTGGTGGCGGCCTACGATCCGTTCAGCCCGCAGGTGGAAACCTTGCGCGCCGTGCGCAGCCAGCTGATGCTGCGCTGGTTCAACCGGGGCCATAAATCGCTCACCGTCGTGGGCGTGGAGCCGGGCGACGGCGCCAGCCTGTTCGCCGCCAACCTGGCCGTGGTGTTTTCCCAGCTGGGCGAGCGCACACTGCTGGTCGACGCCAACCTGCGCACCCCGTCCCAGCACGACGTGTTCAGCATCAAGGGCCGCCAGGGCCTGTCCGACGTGCTGGCCGAACGGGCCGACCTGGGCGTGATCCACCACGTGGAGTCGTTCGTCGACCTGTCGGTAATGACGGCCGGCACCTTGCCGCCCAATCCGCAGGAGCTGCTCAGCCGGCGCCGCTTCGCCACCCTCACCAGCGAGCTGGAAGCGCGCTACGACGTGACCTTGTACGACGTGGCCGCCGCCACGCGCGGGCTGGACGCGCTGGTGCTGGCCGCCCGCAGCGGCGGCGTGCTGATCGTCGCGCGCAAGAACAAGACCCACCTGGGCGACATCAATGTGCTGGCCGAACAGGTCGAGCAGAACGGTGCGCAGGTGGTCGGTTCGGTCCTGGTGGATTTTAAATAATGACGGCCTCGGTCAAGCCGGCCGGCGCGGCCGCGGCCCCGATGGGCAAACCGGCGCTCGGTGGCGTGCCCACCTGGGCGCCGCTGGCGCTGGGCATGCTGCTGATGTACCTGCCCAGCTTCTACGACATCTTCAACGGCGTCTGGTCCACCGAAGAGCAGGCCCACGGCCCCATCATCCTGGGCATCTCGCTGTGGCTGGTGTACCGCAACTGGCCGCAGATGCTGGCCGTCAGCGAAGGCGAGCGCAGCAGCCCGCTGGGCTGGCCGCTGCTGGTGTTTTCCATCCTGGTGTACTTCATCGGGCGCTCCCAGGGCATCCTGATCTTCGAGATCGGCTCCTTCCTCGGCACGCTCTCGGCGCTGATCCTGATCACCCGCGGCAAGCGCGCCCTGAGGGCCCAGTGGTTCCCCCTGTTCTTCATGCTGTTCATGCTGCCGCTGCCGGGCTCGCTGGTCGACGCCCTGACCCTGCCCATGAAGACGGCCGTGTCGATCGTGGTCGACAAGATCCTCTACACGGCCGGCTATCCGATCTCGCGCACCGGCGTGATCCTGCAGATCGGCCAGTACCAGCTGCTCGTGGCCGACGCCTGCGCCGGCCTGCACACGCTGTTCACCCTTGAAGCGCTGGGGCTGCTGTACCTGAACGTGGTGCGCCACAATTCGCTGTTCCGCAACGTGGCGCTGGCGATTCTGATCGTGCCGATTTCGTTCACCTCCAACGTGATCCGCGTGATCGTGCTGACCCTGATCACCTACCACATGGGCGACGCGGCGGGGCAGGGCTTCCTGCACGGCTTCGCCGGCATGGTGCTGTTCGTCAGCGCCTTGCTGCTGATCATCGCAACCGATTCGCTGCTGCGCTTCGGCGTGCAGGAAAAAGCCGTGCCCCTGTTCGCACGCGACCCGAACGCCGCCCGCACTCCCATGGCGCGCGCGTTCGGCCCGCTGCCGCGCACCCTGGGCGCCGGCGCGCTGATGGTCGCCGCCGTGGCCGCCACGGTGGCGCTGCAGCCGACCAGGCTGCTGGCCGACACGGCGCCGAAAATCGTGCTCGAGACGGCCGTGCCGAGCGCCTTCGGCGACTGGAAGCTGGACCCGGACGTGGGCGCCATGGTGCCGTCGGCAACCCAGCAGGAATTGCTCAACCAGATTTACAGCCAGACCCTGTCGCGCACCTATGTCAACAGCCGCGGCGAGCGGGTGATGCTGTCGATCGCCTATGGTTCGACCCAGACCCAGCAGTTGCGCGCGCACCGCCAGGAAGTGTGCTACACGGCGCAGGGTTTCCAGATCGAGGATCTGCGCAGCGAGAACCTGCAGTTTCTCGGCGTCGAGGTGCCGGTCACGCGCATGGTGGCGCTGAACGGCCAGCGCATCGAGCCGGTCACCTACTGGTTCACCATGGGCAGCAGCGTGGTGCGCAGCTACCTGGACCGTCAGGTCACGCAGCTGAAGTACGCGCTGTCCGATTTCATCCCGGACGGCTACCTGTTCCGCGTCTCGAGCATCGGCGCCGACCGGCCGGCCGGCTTCGCGCTGCAGCAAAGCTTCGTCAACGATCTGATGACGTCGCTCGACCCGGCCGTGCGCGCCAAACTGCTGGGCGGGCCGGCGTGATGGGTGCGGTCGCGCCGTATTCGTGGAGCGCGTGATGGTGCAACTGAAGAAAACACCGCCCGCAGCGACCCCGCCCGGGGCGGCGGGGCAGGCCGGCGCCAGCCCGGCCGACAGCGCCAGCGTGCGCGCGCGCTACCGCGCCGGGCGCAGCCGCGGCGGCAAATCGGGCGCCATCGGCGGCATCGTGGCGCTGGCCCTGCTGGCGGCGTTTTTCGGCGCCGCCGTGCCGGTGCTGGGCGTGTTCGCCCCCATCGTGGTGGTGCTGCTGGTGGCCATGGGCTGGGTGCTGCTGGACTTTCGCGTGGGCGTGGCGCTGGCCATCGTGCTCATGCCCATGACGCCGCTGTCGTTCTTCCCCCGTGAAATGCTGGGCATCCGCGGCCTCAATCCGCTCAACATGATCCTGTTCCTGACGATGATTTCCTACGTCGTGCACGCCGGCTTGCGGCGCTGGCGCGACCCGTTGATCCCCATGCGCCTGGTGACCTGGTACCTGGCGCCGATCGCCATCGCCGCCTTCGTCGGGACCCAGTACGTGTCGCTGATTCCACGCTTCTACGAAGCCAAGCAGCTGATCCTGTTCAACGACGCCATGGGCTACCTGCGCGACCTGTGGGTCAAGCCCCTGTTCCTGGTGCTGCTGGCGCTGCTGGTGGCGCTGCAGGTGCGCCACAGTAAAAAACCGGAGCGGGTGATTTACCTGATGCTGGTGTCGGGCTGGATTTTTTGCGGCCTGGTGGGCTGGCTGCTGCTCACCAGCGGCATGTCGCTGCGCCAGCTGGCCTCGCCCCTGGCGCGCAACTTCCTGGGCGAACTGGGCATGCACGCCAACGAGATGGGCCTGATGCTCAACATGCTGTACGCGCTGACCTTGTTTTCCATCCGCGACCAGCACGCCGGCGCGTTCCGCAACCTGCTGTTCGCCTCGGCCGTCATGTTCGCCTTCTGCACCCTGATGACGTTCTCGCGCGGCGGCTTTCTGGGGCTGATACTGATCAGCAGCATCTATTTCTGGAAGCGCATCAGCGTCAAGACCGTCGTGGTCGGCCTGCTGGTGGTGGCCTGCATCGGGCCGTTCGTGGCCGAGCCCCTGATGGAGCGCGCCATGACGGGCGTAAACAAGGGCGACCGCGGCGCCGTCACGGCCGGGCGCCTGGACGATATCTGGCTGCCGCTGCTGCCGCACGTGCTGGCCGAGCCGATCCTGCCGCACGGGCTGTTCTCCATTTTGTGGAGCCCGCCGATCCGCCTGAACCGCATGCTGCCCGTGGGCCAGACCCACAGCGCCTGGCTGGGCGGGCTGATGGACCTGGGCCTGATCGGCTTCGGCTTCGTGCTGGCTTTCCTGCTGTACGTGCGGCGCGAATTCCTGCGCCTGTCGCGCGAGCATCCGTCGCCCACCCTGCAGGGCATGTTCGCCGGCGGCGCCGTGCTGATCCCCTTGTGGTTCCTGCAGGGCCTCACCGACGACCGCTTCACGCCGACGTTTTCGCAATCGTACTTCTGGATTGCCTTCGGGGTGCTGCTGGGCTGCGGCGGCGTGTACCGCGCCGCCCGCCCCAAGGGCAGTAAACCGGGCAAACCGCGCCCCGTCTTCAAGCCGCTGCGCCCGCGCGAACCGGGCGCCGGACCCGGGGTTAATCCGGTTTCACCTGTTGCATCTTTTGCACCCGTGGCTCCCGTGGCGCCCTTGGCACCCGTGGCAGCCGTCCCGCCATCGTCCGCTTCCGCACCGGCACCATCCCATCCCTACGATCCATCGAAAGGCGAGTTAGCAACGTGAGGCACAAGGCAACTACCAGCGACCCCCGCATCTGCATGTTCAATTATTTCGCCTGGGGGGTGATTGCCGACCTCGATGGCAAGGAAATCCATGTCGGCGGCGAGGAAGTCCAGCACACGCTGATGTCGCGCTACCTGGCCCGCGCCGGCTACGACGTCACCTCGCTGGTGGGCGACTTCGGTCAGGCGCCGCTTGAACAGATCGATGGCGTCAAGGTGCGCAAGACTTACCGGCCGCGCGCCGGCGTGCCCGGCCTGCGTTTTTTCACGCCGCGCCTGTCGCGCACCTGGGCCGCCATGAAGCAGGCCGACGCCGACGTGTATTACGTCAGCTGCGCCGGCGCCATCGTCGGCATCATGGCCGCGTTCTGCCAGCGCTACCAGCGCCGCTTCGTGTTCCGCCTGGCCTCCGACGCCGACTGCATTCCGGATCAGCTGCTGGTGCCCAACCGGCGCGACCGCATGCTGTACGAATACGGCTTGCGCCGCGCCGACCGCATCCTGGCCCAGACCCAGAAGCAGGCCGATCTGCTGTTTCAGAACTACGGTCTGCGGGCCGACGTGGCCGGCATGTTTTCCGACCTGCCCGACACGGTCGCGCCGTTGCAAGAGCGTGGTATCGACCTGCTGTGGCTGGCCAACCTGCGCCACATGAAGCGTCCGGCCTGGTTCCTCGATGTCGCCCGGCTGGTGCCGGGCCTGCGCTGCGCCATGGCCGGCGGCGCCCACCACGACGAAGTCGAGGCCTACGCCAAGGTGGCGCAGGACGCGGCGCTGCTGCCCAACCTGACCTTCCACGGCCAGGTCAAGTTCGGCACGGGGCGCAAGCTGTTCGCCGACGCCCGCATTTTCGTCAACACCTCGTCGTTCGAAGGCTTTCCCAACACCTATCTGCAAGCCTGGGCCAACGGCGTGCCGGTGGTGGCCACGTTCGACCCGGACGGCATCATCGCCGCGCGCGGCCTGGGTGTGGCGGTGCAGGATGCGGCCGGCATTGCCGCCGCCGCCCAGGCGCTGCTCGCGTCGCCGGCCGAGTGGGCCGCCTGCAGCGAACGCTGCCGTGCCTATGCGCGCGAGCGGCTGCGCCCCGAAACGGTGGCCGCGCCGTATCTGGCGGCGATGCTGGCCGATCCGGCCAATCCGCCATCGTCACCGGCCGTGGTGACGTCATGATGCGCGCAATGATGCACGCCCACTTGGGCGCGCTGTGAAGAAACTGAGCCTGCGGCGCGGCGCTCTGACTCTGAGCGCCGCCAATACCCTCGACTTCGCCCTGCAATTCCTGCTCCCCATTGCGCTGGTGCGGCTGCTGCCCACCAGCGCCTTCGCCGATTACCGCCTGGCGTGGCTGGCGATCGGCACGGCGCTGGCGCTGGCCCCGTTCGGGTTGCCGCGCAGCCTGCTGTACTTCGTGCCGCGCACCGAAGGGCGCGCGCGCGCCGCATACGTCCACCAGAGCCTGCTGCTGCTGCTGTGCACGGGCGCCGCCGCCGGCCTGCTCATGGGGCCGTGGAATCCGCTGCTGCCTGCCAGCCTGCGCAACATGGACAGCGCGCACTGGTTCCTGCCGGCGTTCCTGACCATGTGGGTGGCCGCCCAGCTGACCGAAATCCTACCCACCGCCCGCGGCGACCTGGCCAGCCAGTCGCGCCTGATCGTGGGCCTGGGCGTGCTGCGCGTGGTGATGGTGGTGGCCGCCGCCTTCAGCGGCCGCGCCGACGTGGTGTTCGCCACGCTGGTGCTGTACGCCGCCATCAAGCTGCTGCTGGCGCTGGTCGACATCGGTCGGCAGCACGGCTTCGCCATGCTGCCGCTGGACCGCGCCGCGCTGCGCACCCAGCTGGTGTACGTGCTGCCGCTGGGCTTGTCGAACGCGCTGTTCCTGCTGCGCGGGCAAGCCGACCAGTGGGTGGCGGCGGTGCTGTTCAGCGCGGCCGTGTACGCGGCGTTCTCGATCGGCACCATCATGATGCAGGTCAATACCCTGGTCAGGAACAGCGTGACCTACGCCATCTCGCCCCATCTGTCGCGCATGGAAGCGGACAAGGACCAGGCCGGCATGCTGCGCCTGAACCAGCGCGCCAACATCGCCAGCGCCGTGGTGCTGCTGCCCACGCTGGTGGCGTTCGCCGTGCTGGCCGAACACATCGTGGCCATCGTCTACACCGAGCGCTACATGCTGGCCGCCGACGTGATCCGGGTCAATGCGCTGGCGCTGGCCGGCGTTGCCGTCGAGGTGACCACGCTGAACCTGGCGCTCAATCAGGGCCGCTTCATGTTCAAGGTCGACGCCATGCTGCTGCTGGTGGGCATAGGCGCCGGCGTGCTGGGCGCGACCCTGTTCGGCGTGCCCGGCGCGGCGCTGGGCAATGTGGTCACGCTGGCCGCCGGCAACGCCTTCGGCTTCTGGCGCGTTTCCAGAATTACCGGCGTGCCCGTGCGCCAGTTGCAGCAGTGGCCTTTGCTGCTGCGCATCCTGTTGGCCGCGCTGGGCGCCGGCGCACTGGGCTGGGGCTTCGACCGCGCCAACCTGGTGACCATGCAGTTGCCCGAAGCGTTGCTGATCGGTTTGCTGGTGGCCGCCGCCTACGCGCTGATGCTGCGTCTGACGGGCGCGCTCCCCGACGTGCTGGCGCTGTTCGGCCGCGGCCCGAAGGCCGCTGCGGCCGCGGTCCAGCCGTAGACGCTACGCCAGCAAACCGTGTCTGCCGCGTGGGCGTGGCGCGCCGCCATGAGGTAGAGTTCTCGCTAAGTAGTTGTTACATTAACTAGTCAGGTTGATCATGAAATTGTTGTTTGTTGCAGACCACCTCAAGTTCGGCGGCGGCGAGCGCCACACCGTGGCGCTGGCCACGGGCCTGGCCGCGCGCGGCCACGATGTCGCCGTGGCCTACCTGAAAGACGCCGCCGAGCTGGCGCCCGACCTGCGCCGCGGCGGCATCGCCCGGCTGGAGTGCTGCCACTCCAAGGGCGGGCTGGACCGCGCAGCCCTGCGCCGCCTGGCCGCCCTGATCGCCCAACACCAGGCCGACGTGGTGGTGGCCACCTCGCACTATTCGCTGATGTTCGCTTCGCTGGCGCGCCTGCTGACCAAAGGGCAGGGCGCGCTGGCCTTCATCGCCCACAGCATGGAGCACGTGCAGCGCGGGCGCGCCGCGCGCCTGCGCTTTCTGGTGTACCGCCAGTTCTACCGCTGCGCCGGCAGCGTGGTGTTCGTCAGCGAACTGCAGCGCCAGTTCTTCGCCGCCCTGGGCATTGCCCCGCGGCGCAGCGAGGTGGTGCACAACGGCATCGACCTGGCCCGCTTCGACGCCGACGTGGTGGCAGTGCAAGGCCAGCAGCTGCGCGCCGAGCACGCCATCGGGCCCGGCGAACTGACCATCGGCCTGTGCGCCGTGTTCCGCGAAGAAAAACGCCAGGTCGACCTGATCGACGCGCTGGCCAGCCTGCGCGCTGCGGGCGTCGCGGCGCGCGCCGTGCTGGTGGGCGACGGCGCCATGCGGCCCCAGATCGAGGCGCGTATCGCCCAGCACGGCCTGCAGCGGCAGGTGCTGCTGGCCGGCTTTCAGCAGGACGTGCGCCCGTTCATCGCCATGTGCGACGTGATGGCGCTGACCTCGCATGCCGAAACGTTCCCCATCGCCACCCTGGAATACATGGCGCTGGGCAAACCCATCGTGGCCAGCAACGTCGGCGGCATGTCCGAACAGATCGAGCACGGCGTCAACGGCCTGATGTACCCGGCCGGCGACGTGCCCGCGCTGGCCGCGGCGCTGGCGCGCCTGTCCGACCCGGCCCTGTGCCGCAGTCTGGGGGCCGGCGCCCTGGCCAGCGCGCGCAACCGCTTCGACGTGCAGCACATGATAGGCCGCTACGAACATATTTTTGCCGCGCTGTAGGAGCGGCTGTGAGCACGCTCCACCAAGGTTGCCAGCATGCCGATTGAAGACATCGTCCACCCGTTCCTGAGCCTCTACACGGCGGCCCCGCAATGGGTCAAAAGCTCGCTGGGCCAGCTCTATTCGCTGGCCCCGACGCGCCTGCGCTACGGCGCCAAGTACGACGAGTTCATGCACGAGATCGCCCGCTCCGACGACCTGGACTGGGTGCGCCGCCGCGCCGACGAGAAACTGCTGGCCACCTTGCACTGGGCCATCGACAGCGTGCCCGCGTATGCGCACCTGAAAAGCGAACGCCGCCGCGAGCGCAGCCCGGCCGAGCTGCTGGCCGCCTTTCCGCTGCTGGCCAAGGAGCACATCAAGGCGCACCAGAACAACTATCTGTCCACCGCCATGGAACCGAACACGCACCTGATGGCCTTCACCGGCGGCTCCACCTCCGTGCCGATGAAGCTGTACCTGGAAAAATACGTGTCGCGCTCCAAGGACTTCGCCTATAACAGCACGTTCGACCACATCGCCGGGGTCGGCCCGCGCGACACCATCCTGGCCCTGCGGGGGCGCACCGTGCCCGGCGCCGGTAAACCCGGCGCGCCGCTGTGGATGTTCGACCCCATCAAGCGCTACCTGCACCTGTCGTCGGACCACCTGGAGCCCCAGTACATGGCTGGCTACATCGACGCGCTGCGGCGCTGGAAGCCCGCCTACATCCACGCCTTCCCGTCGGCGCTGGTGCCGCTGGCGCGCTGGCTGCGCGCCCACCCGGCGCCCGAAGTGACCGAGCGCATCCGCTCGATCCAGCTGTTTTCGGAAAACGTCTACGATTACCAGATCGCCCTGATGCGCGAGGTGTTCGGCTGCCCCGTGCTGCTCGACTACGGCCACTCCGAGCGCGCCGTCAAGGCCATCTCGATGCCGGGCGACGCGCGCTACTTTTTCTGGCCCCTGTACGGCCGCGTCGAGCTGATCGACCTGGACGGCCAGCCCGTCACCGCGCCCGGCGTGCTGGGCGAAATCGTCGCCACCGGGTTCGACAACCGGGTCATGCCGCTGATCCGCTACCGCACGGGCGACCTGGCCATGTGGAGCGGGGCGCCCAATCACACCCGGCCCGGCTTTCAGGTGGTCGAGCGGCTCGAGGGGCGCCTGCAGGAATTCCTGGTCTGCCACGATCACCGCCTGGTGTCGATCTGCACCATCGGCGCGGCCCATTTCGAGCAGCTGGCCGACGCCGACCGCATGCAGTTCGAACAGCACGAGCCGGGGCGGGCCATCCTGAAGGTGCTTTCGGCGGGCGACCTGGCCCCGGGCGCGCGCGAAGCGCTGGCCGCCGGCATCCGCGCCAAGACCCAGGGCGGCCTGAACGTGGAGATCGTGCGGGTCGATGAAATCGCCCGCTCGCGCTCCGGCAAGCACAAGCTGCTGCTGCAGCATCTCGATATTTCTCACTACCTCGGCGCGGCCCACCTCGACCCTGCCAGCCTGGAATAATGCCCAACGCACCTCACAGCCCACCACTAACCGTCAACCTCCCCGCCGGACGCGCGCACCCCC
Organism: Janthinobacterium lividum; assembly: GCA_943372275.1. Lineage (GTDB taxonomy): Bacteria > Pseudomonadota > Gammaproteobacteria > Burkholderiales > Burkholderiaceae_D > Telluria_A > Telluria_A lividum_A. The sequence continues at coordinate 76,557 of CALRYE020000006.1, read as the reverse complement.
GTCCGGCCACGTTACCGGCGCGCGGCACCTCCCGTACCGCGCCAGCCACCATGGAGAGCGCCATGAAATACGTTGTCATGATCGGCCCGTCGCCCACTTCGCGCGGCGGCATCGCCAGCGTCATCGGCATTTTGCTGGCCCACGGCTACGAGGCCGACGGCCGCTGCCGCTTCATCGCCACCCACGTGGACGGCTCGCGCCTGCGCAAGGCCGTGCAAGCGGCCAGTGCGCTGGCCCAGTTCGGCGCGCTGCTGCTGCGCGGCAAGGTCGCGCTGCTGCACGTGCACGTCGCCTCCGGCCCCAGCTTCTGGCGCAAGGCCGTGTTCATCGGGGCGGCCCGGCTGTTCGGCCGCCCCGTCCTGTTTCACCTGCACGGCGGGCACTTCCGCGACTTCGTCGATAACCAGCTGCACGGCTGGCGCCAGCGCCTGGCGCGCCGGGTGGTGGCCAGCGCCTGCCACGGGTTCGCCCTGACGGCGCCGTCGGCGGCGTGGCTGCGCGCCACCTGCCACCTGGAGCCGGTCGAAGTGTTTCCCAATCCCGTGCCGGCGGCCGTGCCGCTGGCCGCGCCTGTGTTGCGCGGACACGACATTTTGTTTCTTGGTCGTTTGGAAACGTTAAAAGGGGTGTTTGATCTGGTCCACGCCTTCGTGCCGGTGCATGCGCGCTACCCGCAAGCGCGCCTGGTGCTGGCCGGGGAGGGCGATCACGCGGCCGTGCTGGCGCTGGCCAGATCGCTCGGCGTGGCCGACCGCGTGGTGCTGCCGGGCTGGGTCGGCCCCGAGCAGCGCGCCCGGCTGCTGGCCGAAGCGGCGCTGTTCGTGCTGCCGTCCCATGTCGAGCAAATGCCCATGTCCATCCTGGAAGCGATGGCGGCGGGGACGCCGGTGGTGGCATGCGATGCGGGGGCTATATCAGAAATGTTGGCGCATGGCAATAGCGGAACTGTGGTTCCGGTCAAGGATATTGCGGCGCTGTCTGCCTCAATTTTGCGCATTATGGACGATAATATCCACTCGGATACATTATCCACGCGCGGCCTCGAACGAGTTCAGGCTGAGTACTTGGTAGATACAGTAATGCATCGTCTACGACGACGATATGAGGAGTTAACTATATGATAAAGCAAATTTGCGCCGCCGCAATTATTTTTTCGACTAGTTTCAGTTGTGTGGCGGCCGAAGTGTTTACCCCCGTCGCGCCGACCTATTCGACTACCGAGCTGGCCACCATTTCCACCGCGCTCAGCCCCACTTCGGTGGCTGCGGCGATCAGCAAATTCGATGCGACCTCGCCGAAGATGCCCCATCCCCGGCTGTTCAAGGGCCAGGCCGACTACCTCGGCATCGTCGCCGCCACCAAGGTCGAGCGCGCCGTCGCGCTCAAATCGCTGTCGGCCTACCTCAAGCGCACCTCGGTGCAGACCGCCGCCAACGTGCCCGATTCGCTGCGCACCCAGATCGCCTCGAACGACAACACCACCCGCCTGGCGACGTGGTGGCAGCAAGCCCGCATCCTGGAAGGCATGGCCGAAGCGGCCACCTATTACTACTTCACCAAAGACACGTGGTTCCTCAACGAGATGCGCGCGCGCATGCAGCTGTTCGCGCCGGCCGTGCTGGCGCGCAAGTGCGCGGGCGAAGTGCATGAAACCCGCGATTACGTCTGGTTCTATGCGCTGGCCTACGACATGGCCTACGCCGGCATGACGGCGGGCGACCGCCAGGTCATCAAGGACATCATCGTCGCCTGCGGCAATTACAATCTGCTCAAAATGCCGGACCTGGTGCGCCGCTATCCGTCGATGAGCATCGAATTCAACGCCCTGTCCAAATTCGTCGGCGCCTTGCTGATCGTGCGCGGCGAACTGCCCGTGGCCGAATCCTGGCTGAGTTTGACCCTGCCGACCTACATCGAGTCGCTCAGCCCGTGGGGCGGCACCGACGGCGGCTTCGCCAACGGTTCCAGCTATGCCCAGTGGGACACGGGCGACTCGCTGCTCCAGTGGGACCTGATCGAGCGCGTGCTGGACATTCCCCTGTACAAGAAGCCGTGGCTGACCGAGTTTTCCCGCTTCATCGCCTACGCGCTGCCGCCGGGCACGCCGGCCGGCGCCTTCGGCGACGGTGCCGAAGTGACCCGCAACGAAGACTGGGCACGGGTCGGCAAGTCGATCATGAACCGCTCCGACACCACGCTGTCGCGCTGGTATGTCAAGCAGATGGTGGGCGAGGATTACGCCCGTCTGCACATTCTGCTCAGTCCGCGTGAGTACGGCACCGCCGTGGCCCTGCCGGCCACCCAGCCGAACGGCGCCTACTTCCCGGCCGTGGGCTGGGCCGCCATGCACAGTTCGCTGGCCGACCGCCTGCGCACCTCGGTCTACTTCAAGAGCAGCCCGTACGGTTCTCTGAACCATTCGCACGCCGACCAGAACGGGTTTGTGCTGTATTCCAAGGGCAAGGTCATGGCCATGGACAGCGGCTACTACGACTACTACAACTCGCCGCACTGGCGCGATTACTACAAGCACACCAAGGCCCACAACGCCATCACCTTCGACGGCGGCATCGGCCAGAGCCTGGGCGCGGGCGGACTGGGCGAAAAAGCCCTGTCCGGCAAGCTGACGCGCTTCGAGCAGACCGCCTTGTGGGACATCGCCGGCGGCGACGCCACCACCGCGTATGCCGGCAAACTGACCCTGGCCAAGCGCACGGTGGTGTTCATCCGTCCGGCGACCCTGGTCACGGTGGACCAGCTCAACAGCGCAGTGGCGCGCAAGTACGAGTACAACCTGCACACCAGCGTGCCGCTGGTGGGCAACGCGACCGGCTTTACCGCCCACGTGACGCCGGCCCAGTTGTGCGGCGTGGTGGCCTCGCCCGATGCGCTGTCGCAGTCGACCAGCCAGGGTTACTGGCCGGCGCCGACCGTGCCGACCGCGCCCCACTACTGGAACAAGTTCGGTCTGACCACCGCCAGGATGAAGACCATGATCGTGTCGGTGCTGCGGACCGATTGCCTGACCGCCAAGCCGACCATCGCTTTCAGCGGCGGCACCAATGCCAGTATCAACGTCAACGGCCGCACCATTACCGTGACGGACCTGGCGGTGACGGTCAAGTGAAGGTAGCGCAGTAGGGGCAGCGCTGTAAGGGCAGCTGAGTCAGGGCAGCTGAGTAAGGGCAGCGGACGGCCGGTTAACCGCCGGCTCAAGGCGTGCTCAAAGGCTGCCATCGATGCGAGCGATAAAATAACAGGGAGCGTTGCTGCGGCAGCGCTCCTTTTTTTTCGCCCCTGCTACCCTGTATACCTAAAAGCCCGGGCCGCCCCTGCCTGCGCCATGACACTCCACGGCACACAAATCTTACAAATTTTTACGATTTGCAATTTGGTGCGCTGCGGTAATTTCTCGCATAACGCCGGTAGGTACAGGCGCTTTGACTGTTGAGCTCACGCACTGTTGCCACATTGCAAAAACACAAGCTGATCTTAATGTCTATAATTGCAATTTTTGTAAACAGCGGATTGCCATGCCCCTGATCTATCTGGTCGCCGGTGCGCGCCCCAACTTCATGAAAATTGCGCCGATCGTCCGCGCCTTGCAGCAGCAGACGGCGCTGACCTTTCAAATCATCCACACCGGTCAGCATTACGACCGCGACATGAACGACGTGTTCTTCGAAGAACTCGGTATTCCCCAGCCGGATGTGTTCATGGGCGCCGGCGGCGGCAGCCATGCCCAGCAGACCGCCAGGATCATGATCGCTTTCGAGGAACTGTGCCAGCAGACCCGGCCCGACGCCGTGCTGGTGGTGGGCGATGTCAATTCGACGCTGGCCTGCTCGATCGCCGCCAAAAAACTCAACATTCCCGTGGCCCACGTGGAAGCCGGCCTGCGCAGCGGCGACCTGACCATGCCGGAGGAAATCAACCGCCTCGTCACCGACAGCATCACCGACTGGTTCTTCGTCACCGAGCCGAGCGCCGTGGCCCACTTGCAGAAAGAGGGCAAGGCCGACGCCGCCATCCACTACGTCGGCCACGTGATGGTCGACAACGTGCTGTACCAGGCCGACAAGCTGGCCGCCGACAGCGGCGCGCTGTTCGACACCAGCGCCTACAAGGCCGCGCGGCTGGCTGACGGCGGGCGCTACGGCGTGGTGACCCTGCACCGCCCCAGCAACGTCGACGACAAGGCCGCCATGACCCAGGTGGCCGGCGCGCTGATCGAGATCGCCGCGCAGCTGCCGCTGATCTTCCCCGTGCACCCGCGCACGCGCGCCAATCTGAGCGCCTTCGGCATCGATCTCGGCCCCAACATCACGCTGGTCGGGCCGCAGGCCTACATGGCTTTCCTGAACCTGTGGAAAGACGCCGCCGTGGTGCTCACCGACAGCGGCGGCCTGCAGGAAGAAACCACCGCGCTCGGCGTGCCATGCATTACCATTCGGGAGAACACCGAGCGTCCGGTGACGGTCGACGAAGGCTCCAACGTGCTGGCCGGTACCAACCCGGTCCGCATCATCGCTTGCGCGCGCCAGATCCTGGCCGGCGAAGGCAAGCAGGGCCGCCGCCCCCATCTGTGGGATGGCAAGGCGGCCGAGCGCATCGTCGCCGTGCTCACCGACGAACTGAACAAGCTTTCCCCGCCCGTGAAGGAAGCCGCATGAACGCTGCCGTACAAAAAGACCGGATCGACATGATGGGCTGTCTGATGGACAACCTGACCATGGAAGAAACGCTGCAAAAGGTCGAGGGCTTCATCGCCACCGGTCTGCCGCACCAGCACGTGGTGGTCAATGTGGACAAGCTGGTCAAGGCCAGCCACGACCCGGAACTGCGCCGCATTATCAATGAATGCGCGCTGATCAATGTCGACGGCATGCCGGTGGTGTGGGCTTCGCGCCTGCTGGGCAAACCGCTCAAGGAACGCGTGGCAGGCGTCGACCTGTTCGAAGCGCTCATGCAGCGCGCCGCGCAGAAGGGCTGGCGCGTGTTTTTGCTGGGCGCGCGCGAGGAAGTCGTCTCCGGCGTCAAGTCCGCGTACGAGCACAAGTACCGCGGCCTGACCGTGGCCGGCTACCGCAACGGCTACTGGAAGCCGGAGGAAGAGCAGGGCATCGTCGAACAGATCGCCGCCGCCAAGGCCGACCTGCTGTTCGTGGCCATCAGCTCGCCGAAAAAAGAGCATTTCCTGGGGCAGTACCAGGCCCACATGAAGATTCCTTTCGCCATGGGCGTGGGCGGCACCTTCGACGTGGCCGTCGGCCGCGTCAAGCGCGCCCCCCTGTGGATGCAGAAGTCGGGCCTGGAATGGTTCTACCGTTTCCTGCAGGAGCCGCGCCGCATGTTCCGCCGCTATTTCATCGAAGACATGGCATTCATCGGATTGTTTCTGAAAGAAGCCGTCCGTCCCCGCCAGACCCCTCCAACCCTCTAAAAGGTTTTTGATTTATGAGCACAATTGGCGTCATCGGCCTCGGCTACGTCGGACTTCCCCTCGTCGTCGAGTTTGGCAAACACGGCCGTACCATCGGTCTCGATATTTCCGTTTCTAAAGTGGAGTCCTGCCGCCGCGGCGTCGACCCGTCGCGCGAACTGACCGACGAGCAAATGGCGCTGGCCGTGCACGCCGAATACCATTCCGACCCCAGCTGCCTGAAAGAAGCCGACGTGATCATCGTGGCGGTGCCGACCCCCGTCGACGAAGCCCACAATCCCGATTTCCGTCCCCTCATCGGCGCCTCCGAATGCGTCGGGCGCAACCTGAAAAAGGGCGCCATCGTGGTCTACGAGTCGACCGTGTATCCGGGCGCGACCGAAGAAGTGTGCATCCCCGTGCTGGAGAAGGAATCCGGCCTGAAGTGGAAGAAAGACTTTTTCGTCGGTTACTCGCCCGAGCGCATCAATCCGGGCGACCGCAAGCACATGCTCACCAACGTCATCAAGGTCGTCGCCGGCGACACCCCGGCCACGCTGGACAAGGTGGCGGCGCTGTATGAACAGATCGTCGAGCCGGGCGTGCACCGCTGCTCGTCGATCAAGGCCGCCGAAGCCTGCAAGGTGATTGAAAACACTCAGCGCGACCTGAACATCGCGCTGATGAACGAGCTGGCCATCATCTTCGACAAGATCGGCATCGACACCTCCGAAGTGCTGAAAGCGGCCGGCACCAAGTGGAACTTCCTGAAGTTTTCGCCCGGCCTGGTGGGGGGGCACTGCATCGGCGTGGACCCGTACTACCTGACCCACAAGGCCGACATGGTCGGCTACCACCCGCAGGTGATCCTGGCCGGGCGCCGCATCAATGACGGCATGGGCAAGTACATCGCCGAGCAGACCATCAAGAACATGATCGCCGCCGGCAGCTACATCAAGGGCGCGCGCGTGAACGTGCTGGGCCTGACGTTCAAGGAAGACTGCGCCGACCTGCGCAATTCCAAGGTGGCCGACGTGGTCAACGAGCTGCGCACCTACGGCGTCGATGTGTTCGTGCACGACCCGTACGCCGACGCCGACGAAGCCATGCACGAATACGGCGTGCGCCTGTTCGGCTGGGACGAGTTGCCGCGCGCCGACGCCATCGTCGCTGCCGTGTGCCACCAGCAATTCACCGAGATCGCCGTCGAAGACTTCCAGAAAAAGCTCATCAAGGGCGGCTGCTTCATCGACGTCAAGGCGTGCTTCGACGAGCCGGGCCTGACCGAAGCGGGCATCCGGGTCTGGCGCCTGTAACATGGCAGGGCCCGCCACGCCGCCAGCAACGTCAGTGATGCGCGCGCACCGGCAACGCTGGTGGCCGCGGCGTCAGCACGGCGCCGTGTTGCTGTTGCTGGTCGCCGTGCTGGGACTGGGCGCGGCCTCGGTGCTGATGAACGGCGTGGCCCGCATCGACCTGCGCGCCGCGCCCGAACGCAAGACTGAACTGGCCTTAAAGCAAGCGCGCGACGCCCTGGTCGGCTACGCCGCCGCCAACGGCCGGCTGCCGCGTCCGGCGCGCGAAACGGCGTCGGGGCGCGAGTTCGACGGGCGCTGCGAGAGCGACCAGCAATGCAGCGGTTTTCTGCCCTGGGTCACACTGGGGATCGAACCGGGAGACGGCTGGGGCCGTCTTTTGCGTTACAGTGTCACACCGGTCATGACCTCGGCGCCCCTGCAAGCCTCGCGCGCGGTGGGCACCAGGACCGTGCTCACGCGCCGCAGCGACGGCCTGGCCTACCTCGCCGGCAACCCCGCGTGCGCGCTGGGGGCGCAATGCGCCGCCGCAGTGGTGCTCTCGGGCGGGCGCGACGGCCCGGGCGTGACCACCTTGGGATTGACGCAGGCGGGGCTGCCCGCCAGTGCGCCGGCCCGCCAGGATGAGCAGGCCAACCTGGTCGCCGATGCGGCCTTCATGCGCCGCGCCCGCAGCGACGGGCAGGGCGCCGGCGGCGCGTTCGACGATCAGCTGGTGTGGATCACGGTGGATACGGTGCTCAACAGGATGAGCCGGGCGGGCGTGCTGCCGCGCGGCGACTGAGCTGCAGCGGCGGGTGCCGCATCCGCCTTGGCGTCGACGGAAGGCACGCCGACGCGCGCCGGGCCAGTCAGGATCTGCGCCAGCGCACGCTACACACTGGCATTTGCTCGTGCGCACGCAAGACGTACTAAAATAACGCCGCCCCCATGGTCGAGGGCGGTTTATTTCGATTTGTTACAAGTTTGACCGCGCACGGATGGCGGGCCAACACTGTTTTTCAAAAAAGTTCAACAAAGGAATATCATGAAGATTCTCGTCACCGGCGGTCTGGGCTATATTGGTTCGCACACCTGCGTGGAACTGCTGGCCGCGGGGCATGAGCCCATCGCGCTGGACAACCTGTCCAACAGCAAGACCAGCGTCAAGGAAAGAGTCGAGCGGATTTCCGGCAAGACCATGGGGTTCATCGAAGCCGACATCCGCGACCGCGCCGCCATGCAAGCGGCGTTTGCCGCCCACCAGTTCGACGCCGTGATCCATTTCGCCGGCCTGAAAGCAGTGGGCGAGTCGGTCTCGCAACCGCTGCGCTACTACGACAACAACGTGACCGGCTCGCTGGTGCTGTTTGAAACCATGCAGCAAGCCGGCGTCAAGACGCTGGTGTTTTCGTCCTCGGCCACCGTCTACGGCGACCCGGCCTCGGTGCCGATCCGCGAAGACTTCCCCCTGTCGGCCACCAATCCCTACGGCCGCAGCAAGCTGATCATCGAAGAAATGCTGCGCGACCTGCAGGTTGCCGACCCCAGCTGGCGCATCGCGCTGCTACGCTACTTCAACCCGGTGGGCGCCCACGAGAGCGGCCTGATCGGCGAATCGCCCAACGGCATCCCCAACAACCTGGTGCCGTACATCTCCCAGGTGGCGGTGGGCCAGCGTCCCACCCTGTCGGTCTACGGCGGCGATTACCCGACCCCGGACGGCACGGGCGTGCGCGATTACATCCACGTGGTGGACCTGTCGATCGGCCACGTCAAGACGCTGGACAAGCTCGCGACAGCGCCCGGCCTGCTTACGTATAATTTAGGCACGGGACGCGGAAATAGCGTGCTGGAAATGGTGCGCGCCTTCGAGCAAGCCAGCGGCAAGCCGGTCCCTTACCAGATCGTGGCGCGCCGCCCGGGCGATATCGCGGCGTGCTACGCCGAAACGGAACTGGCCGAGCGCGAACTGGGCTGGAAGGCCGAGCGCGGCGTGGCGCAGATGTGCGCCGACTCATGGCGCTGGCAGGCAAGCGGGATCGCCGCCGACTGAGTCGCGCAAGCCGGGCCTGGCCCGGACCGGATACTGAATGATTCAACTTTAAAGGAGACACCATGAAAGCGATGATCCTGGCGGCCGGAAAAGGCACCCGTGTGCGTCCCCTGACTTACGACCTGCCCAAGCCGATGATCCCGATTCTGGGCAAGCCGGTGATGGCCTACCTGGTCGAGCACCTGGCCAAGTATGGCGTGCAAGAAATTATGGTCAATGTGAGCTATCTGCACGAAAAGATCGAAGAGTATTTCGGTGAAGGCCACCAGTTCGGCGTGCAGATCGGCTATTCGTTCGAGGGTTACACCAACGACGACGGCGACGTCGTGCCCCAGCCGATCGGGTCGGCCGGCGGCATGAAAAAAATCCAGGAATTCGGCGGCTTTTTCGACGACACCACCATCGTGCTGTGCGGCGACGCGCTGATCGACCTGGACCTCAAATCGGCCCTGTTCGAGCACAAGCGCAAGGGCGCGCTGTGCTCGGTGATCACCAAGGAAGTGCCTTGGGATAAGGTCTCCAGCTACGGCGTCGTAGTCACCGACAAGGATGGCCGCATCACCGAGTTCCAGGAAAAGCCGTCGCAGGAAACGGCCAAGTCCAACTTCATCAGCACCGGCATCTACATCTTCGAGCCCCAGGTGATCGACATGATCCCGAAAGATGTCACCTTCGACATCGGTTCCGACCTGTTCCCGTTGCTGGCCAAGGAAGGCATGCCGTTCTACGCCCAGACGCGCAGCTTCAACTGGATCGATATCGGCAGCGTGTCGGATTACTGGCAGACGCTGCAGAACGTGCTGCTGGGCGAAGTGGCCCACATGGACGTGCCCGGCATCCAGGTCGAAGACGGCCTGTGGGTGGGCTTGAACACCCAGATCGACTGGGAAGGCACCAAGATCGAAGGGCCGGTGTATATCGGCTCCGGCGTGCGCATCGAACCGGGCGTGTCGATCGTGGGTCCGAGCTGGATCGGCCACGGCAGCCATATCTGTTCCGGCGCGCAAATCGTGCGCAGCGTGCTGTTCGAGTACACCCGCGTGCTGCCCGACGTGAAGCTCGATGAAATGATCGTCTACAAGGATTACAGCGTCGACCGCAAGGGCGACATGAAACACGTGTCCGAGTACGCCAGCGATGAATGGGTCAACGCGCGCGACCGCCGCAGTACCCGGCGCAGCGAGCCGCTGCTCGAAGCGGCCAAATAAGACGCCCGGTCGACGGGCAGTGCGCCAGCGGTTGGTCTGGCAAGACGCGGTGGCGGCAGTTTGCGCTGCCGCGTTGTCGTTCGGGCCGAAGCAGCGATAATTCACACAGGCGTCAGCTTCGGCGCCGAATTCAGTAACGCAAACATCAGCAACGGATCAGTAAGCAACGGATCAGTAAGCAACGGATCAGTAAGCCACGGATCAATAAGCAACGGATCAATAAGCAACGTCTACAGCAGAAGAAAGAGTCAATGAATATCTACCCAGTCATTCTGTCCGGCGGCGCCGGCACCCGCCTGTGGCCCTTGTCGCGCGCAGTGTTGCCCAAGCAATTGCTGCCGCTGGTCACCGACAAAACCATGTTGCAGGACACCGTGCTGCGCGTGTCCGGCTGGCCTGAGCTGAAGGCGCCGCTGGTAGTGTGCGGCAACGAACACCGTTTCCTGGTGGCAGAGCAGATGCGCGCCATCGGCGTCACGCCGCTGGGCATCCTGCTGGAACCGGCCGGGCGCAATACCGCTCCCGCCGTGGCCGCCGCCGCGCATTACCTGAAAGCCATCGATCCCGACGCGGTCATGCTGGTGCTGCCGGCCGACCACGTCATCAACGATAACGCCGCCTTCGCCGAGGCCGTCGCCCAGGCCGCGCGCATGGTCGAAGGCGGCTCGCTGGCCACCTTCGGCATCGTGCCGACCGGACCGGAAACGGGTTACGGCTACATCAAGCGCGGCGTCAGCGCCGGGTCGGCAGCGAGCTGCTACGAGGTCGAACGCTTCGTCGAAAAGCCGGACCGCGCTACCGCGCAAGGCTTCCTCGACGCCGGCAGCTACTACTGGAACAGCGGCATGTTCCTGTTCCGCGCCGACGGTTACCTGACCGAGCTGCAGGAATTCGCGCCCGCCATCGCCGCCGCCTCCGAAACCGCCGTGCGGCTGGGCTACCGCGACCTGGATTTCTGCCGCCTCGACGAAGCGTCGTTTGCGGCCTGTCCATCCGATTCCATCGATTACGCCGTCATGGAACGCACCCGTCACGCGGTGGTGGTGCCGGCCGATATCGGCTGGAGCGACGTCGGGTCCTGGTCGGCGCTGTGGGACGTCTTGCCGGGCGACGCGCAGGGCAACGTGCAGCGCGGCGACGTGTATCTGGACGGCGTGAAGAACACGCTGGTGCGCGCCGAGAGCCGCATCGTGGCCGTGGTCGGCGTGTCCGATCTGATCGTGGTGGAAACCAACGACGCCGTGCTGGTGGCGCACAAGGACCAGGTGCAGCGCGTCAAGCAGATCGTCGACCACCTCAAGTCCAAGGAGCGCACCGAGCACCTGCACCACACCAGGGTGTACCGTCCCTGGGGCTATTACGAAGGCATCGACGCGGGCGACCGTTTCCAGGTCAAGCGCATCACCGTCAAGCCGGGCGAAAAGCTGTCGCTGCAGATGCACCATCACCGCGCCGAACACTGGGTGGTGGTCTCGGGCACGGCCCGCGTCACCTGCGGCGAGACCGTCAGCCTGCTGTCCGAGAACGAGTCGACCTATATCCCGATCGGCATGAATCACCGCCTGGAAAACCCGGGCAAGGTGCCGCTGCACATCATCGAAGTGCAGTCGGGCAGCTACCTGGGCGAAGACGACATCGTGCGCTTCGAGGATATCTACCAGCGCGCCTGACCGTTGGCCCGGTCCTGCCGCCTCGCCACGCTGGGTGCGCGGCGGCGGGGGAGGGGGCCGTTGCCGGTCTAGGGGGAGCTGCGGCTCCCCTTTTTGTTGCCGGCCCTCGCCATGCGCGCACTGTTGCCACCAGATAATCAATTGACAACCTTTTTTGGCGTATGATGAGCAAAGTTATGCGCGCCGGATTCGTGTCGGCAGTGCGATAAAAATCCAGCTATCCAGGAGTGTTCGATGATCGTGAAATACGCCGTTGCCGCATTGGTAACGTTAGCCGCGCTGGGCAACGCGCAAGCCGATACCTACACGTTGACCGGCGACACCACCGGCGCACCCACGTTCAATCGCCCCGTCACGCGCACGGCGCTGTCGAGCTTCGGAACTGATGTGCGCTATGCGCCGTTCACCTTCACGGCCAGCGAAGCGGGCGCCTACACGTTCATCACCACGACCCGGAGTTTCGACGCCTACACCTTCCTGTACCGGGGCGTGTTCGTTCCCACCGCGCCGCTGGCGAACCTGATCACGCTCAACGACGACATTCCTGACGCCAGCCATTTGTCCGGGTTCGTCTCGTTTGTCGATGCCGACACCACCTATACCTACGTCACGGCGGGCTTCGAAAACCTGGAAGGCGGGCCGTTCGTGGCCACCATTTCCGGCCCCGGCACCATCGCGCCGGTGCCGGAACCGGCCACCTACGGCATGATGCTGGCCGGGCTGGCGCTGGTGGGCGCGCTGAGCCGGCGCAAGCCTGCTTGAGGCGGCGGGTGGCTTGGTGACACGCCCATAAAAGAGTTTGAATCAATACAACTGCTTACAATTAAGCGTTTTTTGTGTCGTGGAATTCACACGTTATCAAAAAGAATTTTACATTGCTCCGAATCTATTTTCTAAGAACAACTGTTAAGTGAGCTCAACAGTGGCTAAAATTGATAAAAAACCGCAATATTAATCGCCAGTAACGATAATTCTCAAACCAAACTATTTCCACACGGTTAGAATTCGGTCCGTTGACTGAATTTTGACGTGAGGAAACATGTTTTCGAAATCGACCCCGTGGAGCCTTTGCTTCGCCACCACCTTTGTCCTGCTGACCGCCTGCGGCGGCGGCGATCATACCGATGCCATGGCGCCGACCAGCGCGCCGCTGGCTGCATCATCCCACCTGAGTGCCGGCAGCCCCGGCGCCGCCACTGCCAATGCCAGCGGGTCCGTAACAGCTGACGCCGCTTTGGAACAGCCCCAGGTCCTGACCGCCGCCACCATCGAGTCGACCACCGTGACCATGCACGGCGCCAGTGCCGCCATCCTGACCACCACCGTGGCGTCGGATCAGGAACGGTTGCTGTACGAGCAGGGGCAGATCGACTATGAACGCTCGTACTCGATCGAAATGAACCGCCGTCACGAAGAGCAGTTGGCGCGTGAAAAGGCTGGCGAGGCCGCCCTGCAGGAGGATGCCGCGATCGGCGCCGAGTGCCAGCAAGCCTATGGCGTCGCCTGTCCGAAGATCGGCGGCTAGCAGCCTGTCGGACTGAGGGAGTCAGAGCGAAAAAATAGCTGGGCGAGGCCAGATTTTGACGATTTCGCAGTGTCAATAGCGAGCTAGTGACCGAGAAAGCGGCGACATATGGACCGTCCCAGGTATTTTTGCAGCTGACGATCCTAAGTCCGACAGGCTGCTAGCACCGGGGGCGGGCGCGCCGCGACGCTATAATGGGGCATGCCCAAACCTGCCCACCTGTTTCGTTGCACGCGCTTGTTGAGCAACTATGTATGCGCGACGGCCTGGCTCGCGGCCTTGCTGTTCACGGGCGGCCCGGTGCAGGCCCAGCGGACCACGGCGCAGCCGTTGCAACCATTGCAGCCGTTGCAACCGGCCCAGCTGGCCGTCGTCGTCAATGACGCCGAACCGAACAGCGTGGCGATCGCCGAGTACTACCGCAAGGCCCGCGGCATTCCGGCGGCCAATGTGGTGCACGTGTCGATTCCCGGCAAACCGCAGCGCATCGATGCGGCCCAGTTCGCCAAGCTGCGCGAGCGCATCGAACAGCAGCTGCCGGAAGGCATCGCGGCCGTGCTGATGGTCTGGACCGCTCCCTACGCCGTCCACTGCAACGGCATCACCGCCGCCTACACCCTGGGCTACGATGCCGACCAGTGCAGCAATACCTGCGCCACCGGCCGCGCCAGTCCGTATTTCAACGCGGCGCCCGCGCCGGCGCGCCCGTTTCCCGGCTTCACCAGCCGCCTGTCGATGTTGCTGCCGACCGAATCGGTGGCCGAGGCCAAGGCCCTGATCGACCGCGGCGTGGCCAGCGGCGTGCGCGCGACCCCGGCCACGGCCTATTATCTGGTGACGTCGCAGGCGGCGCGCAACAGCCGCGCCGAACTGTTTCCGCGCAACGTGCGCATCCCCGCCAAAAAGCTCAGCACCAAGATCCTCCACACCGATGCGTTGCAAGATGCACGCGACATCATCGTGTACCAGACCGGCATGGCCAAGGTCGACAAGCTCGACACGCTGCGCTTCTTGCCCGGCGCGCTGGCCGACCACCTGACCTCGTTCGGCGGCGACCTGCTGGGCACCGACCAGATGAGCAGCCTGCGCTGGCTGAGCGCCGGCGCCACCGCCAGCTATGGCACCGTGAGCGAGCCGTGCAACCATTGGCAAAAATTCCCCCATCCGACCTTGCTGCTGCAGCACTACCTGAACGGCGCCAGCGCCATCGAAGCCTACTGGCGCAGCGTTGCCTGGCCGGCGCAAGGGCTGTTCATCGGCGAGCCGCTGGCCACGCCCTACCGCCAGCCGGCGCGGCGCATGATGGGCGCGCCGGCTGCGGCGGTGTTCTCGGCGCGGCGCTAAGCCGGCGGGGGAGGGCGAACCTGCGCTCATTGCGCGCATTGCGCCCATTGCGCATTGGCCCGTTCGGACTAATCCGTCGTCATGATGTTGTCACGTCATCCCTCTAGTATGTATTTTGCTATCGGAAATATAACGACCGCTGCCATTTTTACACGCTGCCCGGACCCACGCTAAGAGCTGCCGGTCCGGCACGCCGAACCCACCCCAGTCAGGATGCTTGCTCATGAAAACTCGTTTTAGTCCCCATTCCACCCCTGGTCGCCTGACGGTGCTGGCCAGTCTGATCCTGCTGGCCCTGCCGACCTCGGCCATGGCAGTGTCGGATCTCGTCATCAGCCAGGTGTACGGCGGCGGCGGCAACAGCGGGTCGGTGTACTCGAACGACTTCATCGAAATCTTCAATCGCGGCAGCAGCCCGATCAGCCTGTCCGGCAAGAGCGTGCAGTACGCCTCGGCCACGGGCAACACCTGGAACGTTACCGCCTTGTCGGCACGCACGCTCGCGCCCGGCCAGTATTTCCTGATCCAGCAAGCGGCCGGCAACACGCCGAGCACGCCACTGCCGCAGCCCGACGCCACCGGTACCGCCGCCATGTCCGGCAGCACCGGCAAGGTCGTTCTGGCCAGCATACCCACCGCCGTGTCGGGCAACGATCCGACCAGCAATGTGCTCGACCGCATCGGCTTCGGTCCCACCGCCAGCAGTTTCGAAGGCGCGCCCACTCCGGTGCTGAACAACGGCACCGCCGCGCGCCGCCTGAATGCCTGTACCGACAACGACCAGAACAACACCGATTTCAGCATCGGCGCGCCGCTTGCGCGCAACAGCGCCTCGCCCTTGACGCCCTGCGGCGCCGTGGTCGCGCCGATCGTGACGAGCTGCCCGGCCTCGCTGCCGGTGGCGCAAGGCCAGGCCGGCACTGCCGCGCTGGCCGCCAGCGACGCCGACAGCATCGTCAGCGCCGCTGCCATCACCAGCGCCCCCGTGGCCGGCATTTCGCTGTCCAACTTCATGCCGGCCGGCGCCGTGGGCGGCAGCGCCAGCGCCAGCCTGCAAGTGGCGCCGACCCTGGCCTCCGGCCTGTACGCGGTCGACATCACCTTCAGCAACAACGATGGCCAGCAGGCCACCTGCACCGTCAGCGTGGGCGTCGAAGGCATCCAGACGATTTCGCAGATCCAGGGCGCCGGCGCCACCAGCCCGTTCAACAACACCGTGCAAGTGACCAGCGGCGTGGTCACCCACAAGGTCAGCAACGGCTTCTTCCTGCAGGACCCGGTCGGCGACGGCGACCCGGCCACCTCGGACGGCATTTTCGTCTTCACCGGCAGCGTCCCGACCGTGACCGTCGGCCAGCTGGTGGAAGTCAAGGGCCTGGTCACCGAATTTAAGCCCGCCGGCACCACCGACACGTACACCGAACTGAAAGATCTGCTCAGCGTGCGCGCGCTGGGTAGCGGCACCGTGGTGCCGGTCAATGTGGCGTTCGACGGCAACCTGGAGCGTCTGGAAGGCATGCTGGTCAACTTCACCAACACGCTGACCATCAACCAGACCAACTATCTGGGCGACCGGGGCGAGCTGACCCTGTCGGTGGGACGCCGCGAGACGGCCACCAACCGCTTCCGTCCGCGCACTCCTGAAGCCATTGCGCTGGCTGCGGCCAATGCCACCAATGTGATCACGCTCGACGACAATATCTTCGTCACGCCGGCCACCGTGCCGTACCTGGGCCAGGACGGCACCGTGCGCGCCGGCGACAGCGTCACCAACCTGACCGGCGTGGTCGACTTCGGCGCCGTGGGCGGTGGCGGAGCCACCTTCAAGCTGCAGCCGACCGTCGCGCCGCAGATTTCGCGCACCAACCCGCGCACGCCCGCACCCGAACTTGCCGCCGGCAACGTGCGCGTGGCCAGCGCCAATGTGCTCAACTTCTTCACCACTTTCCTCGACGGCACCGACGCATGGGGCGGCACCGGCAAGGGCTGCACCGTGGGCGGCAGCACCAGCAAGGGCAACTGCCGCGGCGCCGACAACTTTGAAGAGTTCGAGCGCCAGCGCGACAAGATCGTCAATTCCCTCAAAGCCATCGACGCCGACGTCGTGGGCCTGATGGAAATCCAGAACAACCAGGATATCGCCGTCGATTACCTGGTCAAGGCCGTCAACAAGTCGGTCGGTTTCGAGATGTACACCTACGTGCCGCAGCCGGCCACCAGCGGCACCGACGCCATCCGGGTTGCCATGATCTACAAGCCGGCCAAGGTCAGCCCGGTCGGCGGCGCCTTGTCGGATGGCGACGCCATCAACAACCGCGCACCGATGGCCCAGACCTTCAAGTCCATCGGCAATGGCGCCAGGTTTTCCGTCATCGTCAACCACCTGAAGTCCAAGGGCAGCTGCGGCGGCGGCGCCAATGCCGATCTGGGCGACGGCCAGGGTTGCCACAACGCCACCCGCGTGCAGCAGGCCCAGCGCCTGGCCAGCTACTTCATTCCACAAGTGATCGCCACCTCGGGCGACCCGGACGTGCTGGTCATCGGCGACATGAACGCCCACGGCTTTGAAGACCCGATCAATCTGCTGACGGGGCCTGCCGCCAACCTGGTCAACGAACTGGAACGCTTCGTGCGTCCGACCACGATTCCGTACTCCTATGTGTTCGACGGCGAAAGCGGTTACCTCGACCATGCGCTGGCCACCCAGTCGCTCGACCGCCAGTTCGCCGACGCCACCGAGTGGCACAACAATGCCGACGAGCCGACCGTGATCGACTACAACACCGATGGCAAGAACGCCGCCGCCCGCGCCCTGTCCACCGACGACGCTTACCGCGCTTCCGACCATGACCCGGTCGTCATGAGCCTGAACCTGACCCCGGTGTTCTCCGACATCAGCGCCAGCCTGGCACTCCAGCGCTCCGGCCTGGTGGCCAACCGCGCCACCGGCAAGTACAGCGGCACCATCACGCTGACCAACACCAGCGGCGCACCGCTGACCGGCCCGTTCCAGGTCCGTTTCGACAACCTGACGGCCGGCGTGACGCTCGACGGCGCCAGCGGCGCCAACAATGGCGCGCCGTACAAGACGGTGGCGTCGACCACGCTGGCCGCCGGCGCCAAGCTGGTCGTCAACGTGGTGTTCAGCAATCCATCCAAGGCGGTGATCGGTTATAACAACACGATCTTCACCGGCGAATTCTAAAAAAACCAAGGAAATTAATATGTTCAACTTCAAAACCCTGCTGCAACAATGCCTGCTCGCCGCCACCCTGGCGCTGAGTGCGGCCGGCGCCGCCCTGGCCGGCCCGACCTATAAAGTCAGCGTCGACACCAGCGCACTGGCCGGCACCACCGGCTTCGTCGACTTCAGCGTCGTCGGCGCGGCCGGCGCGCCGCTGGCCACGGCCACGTTCAGCAACTTCGGCGGCGCGTATGGCGCCGAAGCCGACCGCTTCGGCGCGGCCCTGGGTGGCATTCCCGGCAGCTTCAGCCTGCAAAGCGCCCCTGGCGACAATTACCTGACGTATGCAACGAGCTTTGGCGGCATCTACAGTTTCGACGTCAGCTTCTCGGGCGACTATGAAACCGTGCCGGGCATCGACGGCGCCACCTTCGCCTTCGGCCTGTACGACGACAGCTTCACCAGCTACCTGCTGCAGGCCAGCTTCGCCGTGCAGCCCGGCAACGGTACCGACGCCGCCAGCGTCGCCGCCCTGGCCGAATCGGGCGCGGTGGACATCGCTGAAGTGAGCGCGGTGCCGGAGCCGGGCACCTGGGCGCTGATGTTGCTCGGCGTGTTCATGGCCGGCAGCGTGGCGCGCCGCAAGCGCTGATCGCCGCCGCGAATGGCCGATGGCGCTGGTCATCGGTAAATACAATGCGGGCAGGCTAAAATGATTTATCCACCGAATGAATAAATTACGTAGATAAATCATATTGGCCGGGGCGTGGTTGCTTCATGCATAGTGTCTTTTCGATGCAGATGCGACAACCAGCAGAGGAAGCCCATGCCCCTTCACATCCTTGTGGTCGATGCCGACCCGGCCATCCAGCAACTGCTGGACCTGAACCTGGGCCGCGCCGGCCACTGGCGCAGCTTCGCGCCCAGCGCCGAAGCGGCACTGCGGCAATTGTCTGCGCGTGCCGATGGATCGGTGGCCGATCCGGCTGTGCCCGACCTGCTGCTGCTCGACTGGGACTTGCCCGATCAGTGCGGTATGTCCCTGGTCCGCCAGCTGCGCGCCGGCAGCGCCACGGCTGGCTTGCCGATCATCATGCTCAGCGCCCGTAGCGGCGAACACGACAAGATCATGGCGCTCGAAGCGGGCGCCGACGATTACCTGACCAAACCGTTCAGTCCCCGCGAGCTCATCGCCCGCATCCACGCCGTCTTGCGCCGTGGCGCGCCGCAGCGCGCCCCCGATTTGCTGCACCTGGCCGGGCTGCGCCTCGATCCGGCCACGCACCGCGTCACCACCGGGGCCGGCGCCACGCCGCTGGCGCTGGGCCGGGTCGAATATCGCCTGCTGAACTTTCTGATGCGCCATCCCGAGCGCGTGCACAGCCGGGCCCAGCTGCTCGACCAGGTGTGGGGCAGCGCCGTGTTTCTCGACGAGCGCACCGTCGACACCCACGTGGGCCGCTTACGCCACGCGCTGCAGCCCAGCGGCCACCAGCAACATATCGAAACGGTGCGCGGCAGCGGCTACCGCCTGCGCGCATGAACCTGGGGCAGACGGTCATCTTAAGCAGGCAGGAGCAGGAATACTTCCTGCACGTAATAGAAGCGGCCCAGCAGGTGCACGACCGCGACCAGTTTTTCCTGTGGGCGCAAGGCCAGTTTCAGGCGCTGTTGCCGCACCAGATCATGGTGTGCATGCAGTTCGACCAGCACCAGGCGCTGGCGCGGCTGGACTGCCATCACGCCACCGTGCTGCCGGGCGCGCTGCGCCAGCGTCTGTGTGACGAACGCGACGGCCTGGCGGTGCGCATGGCGCGCCACGGCGTGACCGCGACCCTGGAAGCCGAGCTGAGGAGGGAATGCGACATCGCGCTACCCGGCCGTGGTATCGCCGGGGCGCTGGTGCAGGGCAGCGGACGGCTGGCGGGCGGCGCCACCACGGCGTTCGCCCTGTTCGGCCTGCCGGAGCGGGTGCAGGCGCTCCATACGTATCTGCTGCAGCTGTTGTTGCCGTACCTGCATCTGATGATGCTGCGCCTGACGCTGCCGGCGGCGGGCATGGAACCTGCCCGCAAGCTGTCGGCGCGCGAAAAGGAAGTGTTGCACTGGCTGCGCGAAGGCAAGGGCAACGCCGAAATCGCCAGCATCCTGGGCTTGTCCGGCTTCACCGTCAAAAACCATCTGCAGCGCATCTACCGTACCCTGGACGTGGCCAACCGGACCGAGGCGGTGACGCGCGCGTCCAGCCTGGCTTGACGTCGGCCGGTGCCATCAGGAATCATGCTAAAGTTTGATTTGCAGCAGCTTTAAAGCGGGCTTAAGTGAACGCCCTGTCGATTCGGTTAAGCTGTCGGAGATTGCCGGCGACCCCATGCATTGCAGCGGACACGGTGCGGCAAACAAAGTTGTCGAAAAGTTGTCGGAACTGCAGCCTGCGTGGTAGTCTTGCACGCCAAATTCAGCATTGAGGAGTCGGTCGGATGTCTGTAGCAATGAATCGTGGCAGTACCCGGCGCGCCCGCAGCGCTGGCGGTTTCACCTTGCTGGAATTGCTCGTTGTGATCGTCATCATCGGCTTGCTGGCGGCGTACGTCGGTCCCAAGTATTTTGCCCAGCTGGGCAAATCCGAGGTGACCGTCGCCAAGGCCCAGATCGAAGCGTTCGAAAAGTCGCTCGACACCTTCCGTCTCGACGTGGGCCGCTATCCGACCACGGAAGAGGGCATGGCCGCGCTGATGGCGGCGCCCCCGGCGGCAGCCGCCAAGTGGAATGGCCCGTACCTGAAAAAAGGCGTGCCACAAGACCCATGGGGCAACACCTACGTGTACCGCGCGCCCGGCGCCAAGGCCGAGTACGAAATCGTCTCGACCGGCAAGGATGGCCAGCCCGGCGGCACCGGCGAAAACGCCGACATCGGTTCCCAGTAAGCCGTCGCGCTTACTTCTTCGCTCCGCGCAGGCCTCTTCATGCAGTTCGCTGTCCGCACCCTTGCGCCCGACATGAGCATCGCCAGCCACACGGTCGATGCGCAGGACGAAGCCGACGCGCGCCGCCAGATCGAGTCGCGCGGCTTGTTCGTGAGTGCCGTGGCGCCCGTCGGCGCCAGCACCCTGCGCCGCGCCCGCGCGCCCGGCTTGTCGCTGGTGCTGTTCAGCCAGGAGCTGCTGGCGCTGCTCAACGCGGGCCTGGGCATCGTCGAAGCGCTCGAAGCGCTGCTGGAAAAAGAAACCAAC
Source organism: Janthinobacterium lividum (assembly GCA_943372275.1). Taxonomy (GTDB): domain Bacteria; phylum Pseudomonadota; class Gammaproteobacteria; order Burkholderiales; family Burkholderiaceae_D; genus Telluria_A; species Telluria_A lividum_A. Next base: position 55,620 of record CALRYE020000006.1, on the reverse strand, counting down.
CCGGCCACACGGGGCGTGCTGGACCGCCTGCTGGCGGGGCTGCGCGAAGGCAAGCGCTTTTCCACTGTGCTGTCCGAGCAGTCCGACCTGTTTCCCCCTTTGTACATCGGCATCGTGCGCGCCGCCGAAGGCACCAGCGACCTGCCACGCTCGCTGTCGCGCTTTATCGATTACCAGCAACGCATCGACATCGTGCGCAGCAAGATCGTCAGCGCCGCCATTTATCCCGTCATTCTGCTGATGGTGGGCGGGGGCGTGAGCCTGTTCCTGATCACCTACGTGGTGCCGCGCTTCGCCGAAGTGTATCAAGGGGCGGGGCGCAATCTGCCCTGGATGTCGCAGATGCTGCTGGGCTGGGGCCAGTTCGCCGGCAGCCACACCAATCTGTTGCTGGGCGGCGGCGCCGCGCTGGTGGCCGGCCTGGTCATGCTGTGGCGCCGCCTGACCCGCAACGGCGGCCTGGCGCGCCTGTTGACGCGCCTGCCCGGCATCGGCGAACGCGTGCGCATCTATGAACTGTCGCGCCTGTACCTGACGCTGGGCATGCTCAGCGAAGGCGGCATCACCATCGTCAACGCCATCGACACGGTGCAGGGCATGGTCTCGCCCACGGTACGCGGTTCGCTGGCGGCGGCGCGCCAGAGCATCGAATCGGGCCTGCCGCTGTCGAGCGCGTTCGAAGCCAACGGCCTGACCACGCCCATTTCGCTGCGCATGCTGCGCGTGGGCGAACGCACCGGCGACATGGGCCCCATGCTGACTCAGTCGGCGGCCTTTTACGACGGCGAAATCAGCCGCTGGATCGACCGCTTCACGCGCACGTTCGAGCCGCTGCTGATGGCCGCCATCGGCCTGGTGGTCGGGGCCATCGTAGTGCTGCTGTATATGCCGATCTTCGATCTGGCGGGAGACATGTCGTGAGCGCCGTTCCAGTGGTACCTGTTGTCCCTGCTGCTTCTGCTGCTTCTGCTGTTGCTGCAGTTGCTGATAATGCCGTGATCGACACGGCCCTGCTGGCGCGCGCGCGCAGCCAGAGCATCGCTTCGCAACGCTCGCTGGTGGCCGAGCTGGAAGCCATCAGCGGCCTGGATGGCCGCACCATCGTGCAGGCGCTGGCGCGCCCGTTCGGTTTGCAGGTGATGGAAACGGCCGACATGCTCAGCCTCGCGCCCGCGTTCGACCTGCTGCCGCTGGCGCAGGCGCTGGCGCGCCACTGCGTGCTGTTGCGCGCGCCCGGCGGCCACCTGACGGGCGTGTTCGCCGATCCGTTCGACCTCGATCTGCAAACCTGGCTGACCACGCAGGCGCGCGCCACGGCCAGCGCGCCGCTGGACGTGCGCCTGGCGCTGCAGTCCGACATTCAGGCCTACCTGTCCAAGCAGGAGGAATCCGCGCGCGCGGTCGACACCCTGGTGGCCAACGTGGGCGACAGCCGGCGCGACGGCAAGACCGCCGCCGTGCTGTCGTTCGCGTCCGTGTCGGAAGCGGCCAGCCCGGCCGTCAAGCTGGTCAACTCCACGCTGTACGACGCGCTCAAAGCCGGCGCCTCCGACATCCACCTCGAGTCCACCGCCGGCGGGCTGGCCGTCAAGTACCGCGTCGACGGCGTGCTCGATCACGCCACCTCGGTGGGCGGGGTGGAAGTGGCGGAACACATCATCTCGCGCCTGAAGGTATTGGCCGAACTGGACATCGCCGAACGGCGCGTGCCGCAGGACGGCAGCTTCCGGGTGGAGTCGGGCGGGCGCGAGATCGACCTGCGCGTCTCCATCATGCCCAGCATTCACGGCGAAGACGCGGTGATCCGGATTCTCGACAAGCGCGCCATGATCGAAGCGTATGGTGCGCTGACGCTCGAGGCACTGGGATTCGACGCGGCTTCGCTGGTGTCGCTGCGCATGCTGGCGCAAGAGGCCTACGGCATGCTGCTGGTGACCGGGCCCACCGGTTCCGGCAAGACCACCACCCTGTACGCGGCGCTGACCGAGATCCACAACGGCCGCGAAAAAATCATCACCATCGAAGACCCGGTGGAATACCAGCTGCCCGGCATTCTGCAAATTCCCGTCAACGAGAAAAAGGGCCTGACGTTTGCCAAGGGCCTGCGCTCGATCCTGCGCCACGACCCCGACAAGATCATGGTGGGCGAGATCCGCGACCGCGAAACGGCCGAAATCGCCGTGCAGTCGGCGCTCACGGGCCACCTGGTGCTCACCACCGTGCACGCCAATAACGTGTTCGACGTGTTCGGCCGCTTCACCCACATGGGCATCGACCCGTATGCGTTCGTGTCGGCCCTGAACGGCATCTGGGCCCAGCGCCTGGTGCGCATGAATTGCCCGCACTGCGCGGCCCAGTACACGCCGGGCGACGCCGAACTCGACTCGGTGGGTCTGACGCGCGCCGAAGTGCACGACTACCTGTTCATGCAGGGCAAGGGCTGCGGCGACTGCCGCGGCACCGGCTACAAGGGGCGCCGTTCGATCGCCGAAATCCTGACGCTCAACGACGAGATCCGCGAACTGATCGTCGACAAGCGCCCGATCCGCCAGATCAAGGCGGCCGCCTACGCCAACGGCACCCGCAGCCTGCGCCTGGCCGCGCTCGATCTGGTCAAGCGCGGAGCGACCACGCTCACCGAAATCAAGCGGGTGACCTTGCATGCGTAGAGGCGTCTTCTCGGGCTTTTCCCCTGGTTTTCCCTTCGGGCGCGAATCGCTGCGCATCGGCGTGTCCAGCGCGTCGGTGGCGCTGGTGGCCGCGCGCGGCAAGCGCGAGGTGGCCGTACTGGCCGAACAGCGCTGCGCCGACACCAATATCGACACCGTCTGCGCCACCGTGCGCATGCTGCTGGCCGACGCGCCTTGCCAAGGCTGGCCCACCACCATCGTGGTGGCCGACGAGCTGGCGCGCATCTGGCAGGTGGCGCCCGCCGCCGGCAGCAGCCGCATGGCCGATCTGGAGGCCGCCGCCGCGCTGCGCTTCGCCACCCTGTACGGCGACGCGCCGTCGAACTGGCAGATCGCCGCCAGCTACGACGCGCTGCGCCCGTTCCTGGCGGCCGCCATGCCGCGCCAGCTGATCGCGCTGCTGGAACAATCCGGCGCAACCCGGCAACTCAAGCTGGTGGAGATCGTGCCGCAGTTCGTCGCCGGCTGGAACCGCTGGCGCGGCTTTCTGAAGGCCGACGCCTGGTATGGCCTGGTGCACGACAACGTGCTGACCCTGGGCGCGCTGGAACGGGGCGAACTGCGCGCCGTGCGCGCCACCCAGATCGCCGGCGGCGCCGCCTGGCTGGAAGAACACGTGAACCGCGAAGCGCTGCGCTTGAATATGCCCGCACCGGCCCGGCTGATGATCTCCGGCGCCGTGCCGGCCACGTGGCATGCCTCGTGCACGCTGCTGGGTCCCGCCGCCGACTGGAGCCCCGCCGTGCGCTTGGCCGCCACCGGGAGCTGCGCATGAGGGGTGACGCATGAAGGGGCACGCATGAAGCGCCTGCGCATCGATTTTGCCGCGCCGAGCATGGCGCGCACGCTGCACCGGGCCGGCGCCGGCACCTGGCTGCTGGTGCTGCTGGCCGTGCTGCTCTTTGCCAGCGCCGCGTGGCTGGGCTGGCGCCTGCTGGAGCAGCAGCGCGTCCACGGCGAGGCGCTGGAAGCGGCCCGCGTCAAGGCCAACGTGCGCGTGGTGACGGTGGTGGCGACGCCCATGCCGCATATCTCCGACGTGCAGGCCGCGGCGGTCAACGACGCCGTGCTGCAGCTGAACCTGCCGTGGCGCGCCTTGCACGACACCATCGCCGAATCCACGCCGGCCAACATCGCCATGCTGGCGCTGGAGCCGGACGCACGCAAGCAAGCCATGAAGATCACCGCCGAAGCCAGGAGCGCCGACGACATGGTCGCCTACGTCGCCAGGCTGGGACAGCAGGAGCTGTTCACGGAAGTGACGCTCACGCGCCACGAGATCAACGAGCAGGACCCCATCCGCCCGATCCGTTTTCAGGTGGAAGCCCATTGGAGCGCGCCATGAACACCCTGATGCTGCGCATCCAACTGTGGTTGATGGCGCGTGGCGCGCTGTTCTGCGGCGCGGCGCTGCTGTGCCTCGTGAGCCTGGTGCTGGTGGCATGGATGCTGCCGCAGCGCGCGCTGAACGACGAGCAGCACGCCATTGCGCTGGCCCTGATCCGCACGCCGCCCAAGGTGGTCGCCAGCGCGCCGGTGCTGGCCAACCAGAACCTGGTGGCGTTCTACGGCACGCTGGGCGAACAGCGCTATGCCGAGCAGCAGGTCAAGACGCTGTTCGCTCTGGCCGCCAAGAACGGCCTGGTCCTCAGCCAGGGCGAATACAAAAGCGCGGCCGTGCCGGCGGCGCGCCTGCACACCTATCAGATCACGCTGCCCGTCAAGGGCAGCTACCGGGCGATCTGGCAGTTCAGCCTGGCCGCCTTGCGCGCCATGCCGTATGCTGCGCTCGACGACATCAGCTTCAAGCGCGACACCATCGGCGACGCCGGCGTGGAAGCGCGCCTGCGCCTGACCCTGTATCTGGCCGATGGAGGCACGCCATGAAGCCGCGCCACATCGCCATGCTGGTCGCGCTGGCGCTGGCCGGCGGCCTGGTCGTCTTCGGCGACAACGCGCCCGAGAGCGATGTCGCCGAAGCGGTCGAACGCCAGGCGCCGACGGCCGCCACGCCGGCAACGGTAGTCACCCCGGCCAAAACCCGAGCCGACAAGGCCGAACCGGCCATCGCCCGCCTGATCCCGCGCGCGGAACTGATCGGCGCCGACGACGACACCATCGGTGGCGGCGGCGCCGTGTTCGGCACGCAGAACTGGAATCCGCCGGCCCCGAGCGCGGAAGCGCTGGCAGCCAGTCAGCCGCCACCGCCGCCACCGCCGCCACCGAGCGCGCCGCCGCTGCCATTTGCCTTTGTGGGCAAGGCGGCCGAGCAGGGCAGCTGGGAAGTGTATCTGGCGCGCGGCGACAAGACCTACATCGTCAAAAACAAGATGGTGATCGATGGCGTGTACCGTGTGGACGCGATTGCGCCGCCCACGCTGACGTTCACCTACCTGCCTCTGAACCAGGTTCAACAGCTTAATATTGGAGTACTCGACTAATGCATCGCCGACCGCATCGCCCGCCGCATCGCTACCCCATGCGTCTGGCCGCGCCCCTGCTGGCGCTGGCGCTCTGCGGCTGCGCCGGGCAAGTGGCCTACCGTGACGCCGAATCGCTGGCCGCGCAGGACCAGCCGGAAGCGGCCATGGTCAAGTACCGCGAAGCGGTATCGGCCGACCCGGCCAATGCGCGCTTCAAGACCTCGTACCTGAATGCGCGCGACCGCAACACCACGCGCCTGGTCGAACAGGCCGAACGCAATCTGGCCGACGGCAAGCCCGCCATGGCCATGCAGGATTACCAGCGCGTGCTGGCCATCGACCCGGGCAACGAGCGTGCCCGCAGCGGCCTGCGCGCGATCGAGGCCGATACGCGCCATGCACGCATGCTCAGCGAGGCGGCCACCGCGTTCGACCGCAAGGAGTACGAGACGGCGCGCCAGAAGGCCGCCGCGATTCTGGCCGAGCGTCCCGCCCACGAGCCGGCCCGCCTGCTGATGATACGCGTCACCGAAGCGACCGCGCCGGCGGCGGCCGAAACCGGGCTGGCCGCCGCTTACAAGCAGCCCATCACCATCGAATTTCGCGATGCGCCATTGAAGCAGGTGTTCGAACTGCTGTCGCGCCGCTCGGGCCTGAACTTCTTATTCGATAAAGATGTGAAAGCCGACCAGCGCACCTCCATCTTCCTGAAGAACAGCACGGTGGAGGCGGCCGTGTATTATCTGCTGGTGACCAACCAGCTGGAGCAGCAGGTCATGGACGGCAACACGGTGATGATCTACCCGAACCTGGCCGCCAAGCTGAAGGAATACCAGGAGATGGTCGTCAAGACGTTCTTCCTGGCGAACACCGACGCCAAGTCGATCGGCAATACGCTGAAGGTCATTCTGAAGTCGCGCGATGTGGTCATCGACGAAAAGCTCAACCTGGTGATCCTGCGCGACACGCCTGAAGCCATCAAGCTGGCCACCCGCCTGATCGCGCTGCAGGACGTGCCGGAGCCGGAAGTGATGCTGGAAGTGGAGATCATGGAGATCAAGCGCAGCCGCCTGATGGACCTGGGCGTGTCGTGGCCGACCTCGCTCAGCTTCGAGCCGCTGACCACCATCGACGGCGGCTCGCTCAACCTGCAAACCATCCGCCGGCTGCGTAGCCGCGACATCGACGTGTCGGGTCTGGCGGCCAGCGTGACCGCCAACGCCACCGACGGCGACTCCAATATCCTGGCCAACCCGCGCATCCGCGTGCGCAACAAGGAAAAGGCCAAGGTCGTCATCGGCGAAAAGGTCCCCAGCATCACCACCACCATTTCGGCCGGCGCCAGCGCCTTCGCACAGGAGTCGATCAACTACCTGGACGTGGGTTTGACGCTCAACGTCGAGCCGACCGTGTATCTGAATAACGAAGTGGCGATCCGCATCGCGCTGCAGGTCAGTAACCTGGTCGGGTCGATGACCACCAAGTCGGGCAGCACGGCGTACCAGATCGGCACCCGCGAAGCGACCACGATGCTGCAGCTGAAAGATGGCGAGACCCAGGTGCTGGCGGGGCTGATCAACAACGAAGACCGCAGCAACGGCAGCAAGGTGCCGTTCCTGGGCAACCTGCCGCTGATCGGCCGCTTGTTCGGCACCACGCGCGACAACAACGAGAAGACCGAGATCGTCCTGTCGATCACGCCGCACCTGATCCGCAACATCCAGCGCCCATCGGCCGCCGCCGCGGAATTCAGCGCCGGCACGGAAGCCAACTTCCGCCGTCGTCCGGATGCCGCCGTGCGCGCGCCGACCGCGATCCCGCTCAATGCGCCGGCAGCGCCCGCGTCCCCGTCCGCGTCCCCGTCCGCGTCCCCGTCCCCATTCGTGTCCCCATCCGCGTCCCCGTCGGCGCCAGTCAGTCCGGCCTTGCCGTTATCGGCTCCGCTGACACCGGTTCCCGCCGTGCCGACGGCGCCGGCGCCGGTATCCATCCCCGCGCCAGCCATGCAGCCGGGCGTGACCGTGACGCCGATTCCCCAGCAATGACGCCAGTGCGACAGGGCCGTGGCTTCACGCTCATCGAATTGCTGGTGACGCTGGCAATTCTGGCCCTGCTCGGCACGCTGGTCATCCCGGTCGCGCAAGTGACGACGCAGCGCCGCAACGAACAGGAACTGCGGCGCAACCTGCGCGAGATCCGCACCGGCATCGACAACTACAAGAAGGCCTACGACGAAGGCCGCCTGCCGCGCGTGTTGAACAGCACCGGCTACCCGAAGAACCTGGAGATCCTGGTCGAAGGCGTGGCCGACCAGCGCAGCCCCAAGCGCACCAAGATCTACTTCCTGCGCCGCATACCGCGCGACCCCTTCAACGGCGACAGCGCGCTGTCCGACGCCCAGACCTGGGGCAAGCGTAGCTACGCCAGCGAACCGAACGAGCCGCAGGAAGGCGAGGACGTCTACGATGTCTACTCCCTGTCGCCGCGCGTGGGCCTGAACGACATGCCCTACAAAAAATGGTGACCTCCATGCCCACATCCCTGCGCGCGCGGCTCTCCCGACTCTTCGGCCGTGGCTTTACCCTGATCGAACTGCTGGTGGTGCTGGGCATCGTGGCGCTGCTGCTGACGCTGGCCGTGCCGCGCTTTTTCCCCAGCATCGATAACGCCCGCGAGACCATCCTTGCCGACAACCTGCGCAACACCCGCGCCGTCATCGACCAGTTTTACGCCGACACGGGGCGCTACCCCGATTCGCTGGAACAGCTGGTGGAGAAAAAATACCTGCGCAACGTGCCGGTCGATCCGGTCACCGACAGCAGCACCACGTGGATCCTGATCCCGCCGGAAGACGCCACCAAGGGTGAGCTGTACAGCATCAGGAGCGGCGCGCCCGGTAACGACCGCAGCGGCAAGCCGTACGCCGACTGGTAGCCATGCGTAGCGTCCGACCCATGCGCCAGCGCGGCTTCACTTATCTGGGGCTGATCATTTTGGTGGCCATCATCGGCCTGGTGGGGGCGGCCAGCCTGAAAGCGACCTCGCTGCTGCAGCGCGCCGCCGCCGAGGAAGAGCTGCTGGAAACGGGCGCCGCCTTCAGCGCGGCGCTGGCCAGCTATGCGGCCGTCACGCCGCCGGGCCAGCCGCCGCAGCCACCCACCTTGCAGGAGCTGCTGCGCGACCCGCGCTCGCCGGCGGTGCGGCGCCATCTGCGCAAGATCTTCGTCGATCCGATCACCGGCAAGGCCGAGTGGGGCGTGATGTACCTGGGCGACAAGGTCGGCGTGATCGGCGTCTACAGCCTGTCCGACGCCAAGCCGCTCAAGATCGCCAACTTCGACACGCGCTTTTTAAACATGGAAAACCGCGAGAAGATCTCGGACTGGAAGTTCATGATGCAGCAGCAGGCTGCCCTCACACCGCCGGTGCCCAACCGGCCCACGCCGCTGAGACCTGCGCCTGGCCTGACGCCACCGCCAGCGTCCACGCCTGCGCAGGACCCGTTCGGCACGCCCGCGCCGGGCGGCACACCGGCGCCTGCGCCGATCGCGGTCGCGCCACCGGAGCCGCCGGTGCCGGAAACGGTGGTGCCGCCGCCCGCCGCAGAAGTCCCCGAGCCTGAACCCGAGGACAAGGACAAGGACGATGAAGACAAAGAACAAGAAAACCCTGGGTCCGTGGACCCGTCCAAACGGCGCTAGGCGAAGCCGTTCAGCCGGGCCGCAATCGGGCCGCGACCCTATTTGCCGGAGCGCTTGAAGTCGGCGATGCGAAAGCCCAGCGCGAACAGCACGACGAAATACGCCGCGCCGCACAGCCCGATAATGCCCAGCAGGGTCAGGATGCGCAGCGTGCCATTGGCTTGCATGGCCACCCAGTCGAACTGCGTGCCGGCATACCAGGCCAGCGCGCCCATGGCGATGACGGCGATGACCAGCCGCGCAAAGAACCACCACCAGCCCGGCTGCGGAATAAAGATGCCGCGCGTGCGCAGTCCCGTGTAGAGCAGGGTGGCGTTGATGCAGGCGCCGATGCCGATCGACAGGGCCAGGCCGGCCACGCCCATGTACGGCACGAACACCAGGTTCATCAACTGGGTCGCCACCAGCACGCCCAGCGCGATGCGCACCGGCGTGCGGATATCCTGGCGCGCGAAGTAGGCAGGGGCCAGCGTCTTGACCATGATGATGCCCACCAGGCCGGCGCTGTACGCCATCAGCGGCATGGCGGTAGTCCGGATCGACTCGGCTTTGAACACGCCATAGTGAAACAGCGCCGCGATCATCGGTTCGGCCAGCACGGCCATGCCGACCGCCGCCGGCAGCGCCAGCATGAAGGTCAGGCGCAGTCCCCAGTTCAGCAGCGACGAATACTCGGCGGTGTCGCCTTCGGTATTGGCCTTGGACAGGCTGGGCAGCAGTACGGTGCCCAGCGCCACGCCCAGCAGGGCCGTGGGGAATTCCATCAGGCGGTCGGCGTAGGTGAGGGCGGACACGCTGCCTTCGGCCAGCGAGGCGGCGATGCTGGTGTTGATCAACAGGCTGATCTGGGCGGCCGTGACGGCGAAGACGGCCGGCCCCATTTTCTTGAGCATGCGCCGCACGCCGGGGTTGCGCATGGCGCCGACGACATTGAGCGAAATTCGCGGCAGCATGCCGATTTTCATCAGGGGGCGGATCTGCAGCGCCACTTGCAGCACGCCGCCGACCATGACGGCTATGGCCATCGCGTAGATCGGCGTCTCCAGCAGGGGGGCGACCCAGACCGCGCCGATGATGAACGACAGGTTCAGCAGCACCGGGGTGAAGGCCGGAATCTTGAACTGGCGCCAGGTATTCAGAATGCCGCCGGCCAGCGCCACGAACGACATGAAGGCGATGTACGGAAACATAATCCGCGTCATGACCACGGCCGTGTCGTGGGCGTCCTGGGTTTTCAGGCCGTTGGCGATCCAGGCGATCAAAAACGGCGCGCCCAGGATACCGATCAGGCTCACCAGCAGGGTCGAGCAGATCAGCACCGTGGCGACCTGGTCGACCAGCACGCGGCTTTCTTCGTGGCCGTTCTTGGTCTTGTATTCCGACAGGATCGGCACGAACGCCTGCGAGAACGCGCCTTCGGCGAACAAGCGCCGCAGCAGATTCGGGATGCGGAAGGCGACGATGAAGGCGTCGGAATAGGCGGAGGCACCGAAGGCGCGTGCGAACAGGCTTTCGCGCAGCAGGCCGGTGATGCGCGACACCATGGTCATACTGGTGATGGCGGTGAGTGTCTTGAGCAGATTCATAGGCGCGGATTATATCCCGGCAACCTTGCCTCAGTGCTCGGTGGTGTGGAACGAATTGCGCCGTGGGGGCCGTTCTTTCGCCACACTTGCCAACAAAGCATGAATATTCAATTTGCCCTGTCGCGATAACTTCGCTATAATCGAAGGCTGTACAGAATTCTGTTACGCAGACACGAATGTTTGGCAGACACTGTTTGACACACGAGGTGTTCTAAAAGCACCGGTTTGACAGACGCTAATGTTTGCAAACGCAACTTGACCCCGATTTAGGAAATTCCATGGCAAATACCGCACAAGCGCGCAAACGCGCTCGTCAAGCAGTTAAGCAAAACGCTCACAATTCGTCGCAGCGTTCGACCCTGCGTACCGCGATCAAAGCGGTGCGTAAGGCAATCCAGGCTGGCGACAAAGCTGCTGCAACCACGATCTTCCAGGCTTCCGTGTCGAAGATCGACAGCATTGCTGACAAAAAGATCATCCACAAGAACAAAGCTGCACGTCACAAGAGCCGTCTGGCTGCTGCCCTGAAGGCGCTGGCAGCTTAATTGCCGCGTTGTTGGTGCATGTGAGCGGAGTCATCCGCCACTGAGCCTTGTGCTTGCAAAAAAACCCGCCCGACTTCGGTCTTGCGGGTTTTTTGACTTGGGCTTGCCGAGTTGCTCTCGCCAATGCTCTCGCCGATAAACCCGCCTGACTTCGATCACGCGGGGTTTTTCGCTAACGCGTTATTTCTTCGCCACCAGCCCGTCGATCTGCATGCCAGGCTTGATGTGCTTTTGCTTGAACCAGCCCACATTCATTTCCAGGGCGTACTTGACCGGCTTGGTCGAGCAATGGGTGTCCAGGCTTTTCGGCTGCATGTCCTCGATATTGACGATGCGGCCCTGTTCGTCGATGAAGGCCACCGACAGGGGCAGCAGGGTGTTCTTCATCCACATGCACTGCTTCATCGGTTCTTCGAACACGAACACCATGCCGGAATTGGTCGGCATTTTCTCGCGGAACATCAGCCCTTGCTGGCGCTGGGGATCATTGGCGGCAACTTCGGCCTGGATGATGTGCATGCCGGCCGCCAGCTGGGTGCGGCCGAACTGGACGTTCTGCGCGCTGGCGCCGCTGGCGGCCAGCAGCAGAAGGGCGCTGGCCGAGGCGCGGGCAAGTCCGCTGGTAAGGGCGCGTGTCAACAAAGTGGTCATGGTCTCAGGTGGCGGCAGGATAAGCGCCGATTAAGCCACGCCGTCCCGCCCAGCGTCAAGCCTTTACGAGCGTTACACCCTGGCGAGCCCGGTGCTGGGCACTTCCATCGATTCGCCCGGCATGAGCGGATGGGTCGCCAGCGCGAACGGGCCGATGCTGCTGCGTACCAGCCGCAAGGTGGGTAAGCCCACCGCCGCCGTCATGCGCCGCACCTGGCGGTTCTTGCCCTCCTGCAGGGTGATGGCGATCCAGCTGGTCGGCTTGTCGGCGCGCGCGCGGATGGGCGGGTTGCGCGGCCACAGCCATGCCGGTTCGGCGATCAGCACGGCGCGGCACGGCTTGGTGACAAAGTCGCCCAGGTCGATCGGCGCTTGCAGGCGTGTGAGCTGCTCGGGCAGGGCGCTGCCGTCCACCTGCACCAGATAGGTCTTCGCTTCCTTGTGGTCGGGATGGGCGATGCTGTGCTGCAGGCGGCCGTCGTCGGTGAGCAGCATCAGGCCCTCGCTGTCGGCATCGAGCCGCCCGGCCGGGTAGACATTCGGAATTTTTACATAGTCGGCCAGGCACTCGCGACCTTCCTGGGGTGAAAATTGGCAGAGAACCTGGAACGGCTTATTGAATAGGATGAGTGGCATGGTGCGGAATAAGGGGCAGGCAGGGGGCCATGGAGCGGCCATGAACAGGGCAAAAAAAGTGAAGAAAGTGATAAGCTGACAGCCCGGTTCTTTACTATGCTTCCACCTCGGAGATTACGATGTTTCAACATATCAAAGTGCCCGCTGAAGGCCAGAAAATTGCGGTCAACGCCGATTTTTCGCTGAATGTACCAGATAATCCCATCATTCCCTACATCGAAGGCGACGGCACCGGCGTCGACATCAGCCCCGTGATGATCAAGGTCATCGATGCCGCTGTGGCAAAAGCCTACGGCGGCGCGCGCAAGATCAGCTGGATGGAAATTTTCGCCGGCGAAAAGTCCACCACCGTGTACGGCCCGGATGTCTGGCTGCCGGAAGAAACGCTGGAAGTGCTCAAGGATTACGTGGTGTCGATCAAGGGTCCGCTGACCACGCCGGTCGGCGGCGGCATCCGTTCGCTCAACGTGGCGCTGCGCCAGCAGCTCGACCTGTACGTGTGCCTGCGGCCGGTGCGTTACTTCACCGGCGTGCCGTCGCCGCTGAAGGAGCCGGAAAAGACCGACATGGTCATTTTCCGCGAGAATTCCGAAGACATCTATGCCGGTATCGAATACCAGCAAGGTTCCGAAGGCGTCAAAAAGCTGATGGAATTCCTGGTCAAGGAAATGGGCGTGACCAAGATCCGCTTCCCGGAAACGTCGGGCCTGGGCATCAAGCCGGTGTCGATCGAAGGCACCGAGCGCCTGGTGCGCAAGGCGCTGCAGTACGCCATCGACAATGACAAGCCTTCCGTGACGATCGTCCACAAGGGCAACATCATGAAGTACACGGAAGGGGGCTTTCGCGACTGGGCGTATGCGCTGGCCCAGAAGGAATTCGGCGCCGAACTGATCGATGGCGGCCCATGGTGCAAGTTCAAGAGTCCCAAGACGGGCCGCGACATCATCGTCAAGGATTCGATTGCCGATGCGTTTTTGCAGCAGATCCTGCTGCGTCCGGCCGAGTACAGCGTGATCGCCACGCTGAACCTGAACGGCGACTACATCTCCGACGCGCTGGCCGCGCAAGTGGGCGGCATCGGCATCGCGCCGGGCGCCAACATGTCCGATTCGGTGGCCATGTTCGAAGCGACCCACGGCACCGCGCCCAAGTATGCAGGCAAGGATTACGTCAACCCCGGTTCGCTGATCCTGTCGGCGGAAATGATGCTGCGCCACATGGGCTGGCTGGAAGCGGCTGACCTGGTGATTTCCTCGATGCAGAAGTCGATCGCCAGCAAGCGTGTCACGTATGACTTCGCGCGCCTGATGGAAGGGGCCACGCAGGTGTCGTGTTCGGGATTTGGCGATGTGATGATCGAGCAAATGTAAGATCGCACCCACGGCGCTGCAGGTCGGCCCGGTCGCCCCGCGCTCGCAAGACGCGGGGTCTCGTTATGGGCGAAAATTTCTGCACGGCATATGTAATACGGCGCGATTCTTCTTTGCTAAAATGCGAAGCTTGTAATTACTACAATTCCTACGCCTTGAATACTACGACGACGACAGCCGGCAACCGCATTGCCGAACTCGACGGGCTGCGCGGCCTGGCCATCTTGCTGGTGGTCGCGTTCCACTATTGCATACGCTGGGCCGACATCCTTCCCTACCGCGATGCGTATGGCGGCGTGGCGCTGTTCAAGTACGGCTATCTGGGCGTCGAATTGTTCTTCATGATTTCCGGCTACGTGATCTTCATGTCGCTGGACGGCTCGACCGGCTTGTGGACATTCGCCCGCAAACGCTGGCTGCGCCTGTTTCCCGCCATGCTGATCGTTTCCGTCGGCGTGCTGCTCACCGCGCCGCTGCTGCTGGAGCGCCCGCTGGGTGTGCCGCGCGTGCAGGATGCGCTGCCGGGACTGACCTTCATTCCCGCCAAGTGGTATGTCGACTTCCTGCGTCTGGACGTCAGGGATCTGGAAAAAGTCTTCTGGAGCCTGTACGTGGAAGTGCGCTTCTATGTCATGGTCAGCGTGCTGTACTTCACCGCCGGTCGCCGTGTCACCGTGCTTGCCCTCGCCGCACTGGCCGCGGTGGCCACGGCGCTGGAGTTGCTGGTGAGTGGCGGCATGCTGTCCGGCTTCATCGTCAAGAAAGCGCTGTACCTGCTGGGCGACGTGCTCATCGGTCAGCACCTGGCGTGGTTCGTAGTCGGCATCCTGACCTATATGTCCACCCGCAACGAGCTGGGCCGCTGGGGCTACGCCATGCTGCTGCCGATGGTGGCGCTGGCGCTGGCCGACATGCCGTCCACCCTGGCGCCCGTGCTGATGGCGCTGGTGCTGACGGGGATCTTCCTGCTGGTGATGTGGCACCAGCGCTTGCTGAGCGTATTCCGCTGGCGCCTGTTCGCGTTCTTCGGGGCGATCAGTTATCCGCTCTACCTGTTTCACGAAAACGCCGGCATCGCGCTGATCATTAAACTGGGCAATCAGACCATGTTGCCGCCGCTGCTGCTGCCCTTGCTGGTGCTGGGGTTGATGGCTTTCATCGGCTGGATTATTGCCACGTATCTTGAGCCGGCATTGCACACCGTGTTGCGCCGGGTGGTCGCCCCGGCACCGGCACCCAGGCCCGCGGTCGCTGGCGAACAGTCCCGTTAAGGCGAGCAATCCCGATAATCGCAGCGGCTTGCGCGGCCGAGTCGCCGTTGCTCTGCAGGCCCGCTTTCGGGCGTGCCTCGCCAAGGCCGGGCACTGTGCATATTTACGGGCTAACGTATCGTGCGCGATATTGCTTTTCAAAAACTATAGTAGACTCGCGCTAATAAAGTCGTTGCCGTGAATGTGAATTCACGCGCCAACGCAACGGTTGTCTGTCGGCCGCGCCCCCATCCCCGGCGCCGGACGCTCAACCCAGCACCAGCGCCCCCCTGATCCCGTGGCTTGTCGTTCATTTCTCCAATAAAAACGCCAGTCCAGGGACATTCAGCCATGAATAGCATCGAATCGAGTCTTCACAGCGGTAACCGTCGCGCCGACCACCTGATGATGGCCATCGTCTGGGGCCTGTTCGTCATGGCACTGGGACTGGCTCCGATGCACGGAACGATCAAGTGGGCCTTGCTCGTGGGCTTGCCGCTGGCGCTGATCGTCAGCGCTTGCGTTATGTTGGCCGGCGGCACCCGCATGACCCGCAATGTGGTTGCCGTTGCGCTGATGCTGTTCAGTGCCCTGCACATCCATCAGGGTGCGGGCTTGAACGAACTGCACTTCGGCATTTTTGTCTCGCTGGCGTTCCTGCTGTGCTACCGCGACTGGAGCGTGATCGTCCTCGCCGCTGCCGTCATCGCGTTGCATCATCTGAGTTTCAACTATCTGCAGGAACTGGGCTATGGCGTGCGCTGCCTGACCGAACCGGGGCTGGGCCGCGTGCTGGCCCACGCCGCTTATGTGGTGGTCGAAACGGGCGTGCTGTGCTATCTCGCCATCGTGCTGCGGCGCGAGGCCCTGCAGTCGGCCGAGTTGCGCGCGACGGTAGCCAGCATGTCCAGCGGCGCGGCCGGCAAGATCGACCTGCGCGCCGAATCGCGCGCCGCGCTCTCTGAAACCGGGCTGGCGCTGCAGCGCACCGTGGGCGCCATGCACGCGGCACTGACCGGCGTGCAGCAAGGCATCGACACCATCACCACCGCGTCGAGCGACATTGCCAGCGGCAATGCCGAGCTGGCCGTGCGCACCGAGCAGCAGGCGGGCGCCCTGCGCGGCACGGTCGCATCGATGCAGGAGCTGGCCTCGACCGTCAAGGACAACGGCGCCAGCGCGCGCCGCGCCAATGAGCTGGCCATCTCCGCCTCGGACGTGGCGGTGCGCGGCGGCGCCGTGGTGGCGCAGGTGGTCGACACCATGGAAGCGATCAATGCGTCGTCGCGGCAGATCGTCGACATCATCGGGGTGATCGACGGCATCGCGTTCCAGACCAACATCCTGGCGTTGAACGCGGCCGTGGAAGCGGCCAGGGCAGGGGAGCAGGGACGCGGCTTTGCCGTGGTCGCCTCGGAAGTGCGCAACCTGGCCCAGCGCTCGGCCGCCGCCGCCAAGGAAATCAAGCAGCTGATCGGCGCGTCGGTGGAGCGCGTGGGCGCCGGTACCGGGCTGGTCAATCAGGCCGGCACCACCATGGGCGAGATCGTCGCCAGCGTCAAGCGCGTCACCGACATCATGGCCGAGATCAGCAGCGCCAGCGCCGAGCAGGAAGACACCATCGGCCGCGTCCACGTGGCCATCACCGACATGGATGCGGTGACCCAGCAGAACGCCGCGCTGGTCGATCAAGCCGCGGCGGCGGCGCGTGCCTTGCAGGACCAGGCCGGCAGTCTGGCGCAGGTGGTCGCCACGTTCACCCTGCAACGCGCGCACGCGTAATGCGCGCCCGGCGCTGTATCCCGGCGCGGCATCGTGACGCAGCACCAGCGCGCTCAGGCGTGCGCCGGACGGACGAAAAAAAAACCCCGTAAAATAAGCGGGGTTTTTTACATCGGGAGTTGCTTGTGACGCTAGATTACGCAGCCTGGATGTTGGAAGCTTGCTTGCCTTTCGGGCCTTGCGTGACTTCGAATTGAACTTTTTGACCTTCTTTGAGGGTCTTGAAACCGTTCATGTTGATTGCGGAGAAGTGCGCGAACAGATCCTCGCCGCCGTCATCTGGAGTGATGAAGCCAAAGCCTTTGGAATCATTGAACCACTTAACTGTACCTGTTGCCATAAAAGAACTTTCAAATAAGAACCAATCACACGAGCCTTAAAAGCAAGAAGCCTCCGCCCCTTCCCCAGCTGCTCTTCTTATCAACAAGTACATAAGTACAAGTCGATAACCGCATTGTTGGATGAAAAATTTTCGAAGTCAAGCGCTTTTGTCAGGGGATTAGCATTTTCTCCACACTCATCCGAAAAGCAACTCTTGATTTCCTGAATCGGATCGCCATCTGCGCATTAATCGGAAACCGCGTAAGATGGAAAACAAATGGAAATGCCCTGATATTTACACAATGCATCAACATTGAAAGCTTTAGAATACGCGTATGGCAACCAAGCAAGATACAGAACAACTGCTGGAGCGCCAGGTGGTCAAGCCACCGCCGCTGTACCAGGTAGCACTCCTCAATGACGATTACACGCCCATGGAGTTCGTGGTGGCCGTCATTCAGGAGTACTTCAACAAGGATCGAGAGACGGCGACGCAGATCATGCTATCCGTTCATCGCCACGGCAAAGGTGTATGTGGCGTGTTTTCCAAAGATATAGCCTGTACCAAAGTGGAGTTTGTATTAACGCATGCGCGCAAGGCGGGGCACCCCCTGCAGTGCGTGATGGAGGAAGTATGATTGCGCAGGAATTGGAAGTCTCTTTACACATGGCCTTTGTCGAAGCCCGGCAAGCACGGCATGAATTTATTACCGTTGAGCACTTGCTGCTGGCGCTACTAGACAATCCATCGGCCGCAGAAGTCCTGCGCGCCTGTGCTGTCAACATAGAAGACCTGCGCAAGACCCTGACCAATTTCATTGGCGATAACACCCCGACCGTGCCTGGCACGGGCGAGGTCGATACCCAGCCGACGCTCGGTTTCCAGCGCGTGATCCAGCGTGCCATCATGCACGTGCAATCCGCCTCGAACGGCAAGAAGGAAGTTACCGGCGCCAATGTGCTGGTGGCCATCTTCGGCGAAAAAGACTCGCACGCGGTGTACTACCTGCATCAGCAGGGCGTCACCCGCCTCGACGTGGTCAATTTCATTTCGCACGGCGTGCGCAAGGACCAGCAGGCGGACGCCCAAAAAACGTCCGAAGGCGTGGAAGAAGCGCAGGTCGAAGGCCAGGCCAAGGAAAGTCCGCTCGACCAATTCACCCAGAACTTGAACAAGGCTGCGGCCGAGGGCAAGATCGATCCGCTGATCGGCCGGGAAGACGAAGTCGACCGGGTGATCCAGATCCTGTGCCGGCGCCGCAAGAACAATCCGCTGCTGGTGGGCGAAGCCGGCGTGGGCAAGACCGCCATCGCCGAGGGCCTGGCATGGCGCATCACGCAGGAAGAAGTGCCTGAAATCCTGCAGAATGCCGTCGTGTATTCGCTCGACATGGGCGCGCTGCTGGCCGGCACCAAGTATCGCGGCGACTTCGAACAGCGCCTCAAGGCGGTCCTCAAGCAATTGAAGGAAACCCCGCACGGCATCCTGTTCATCGACGAGATCCACACCATCATCGGCGCCGGGTCGGCCTCGGGCGGCACGCTGGACGCGTCCAACCTGCTCAAGCCAGCACTGGCGAACGGTCAGCTCAAGTGCATCGGTGCGACCACGTACACGGAATTCCGCGGCGTGTTCGAAAAAGACCACGCGCTGTCGCGCCGCTTCCAGAAAGTGGATGTCAACGAGCCGACCGTCGAGCAGACCGTGCAGATTCTGCGCGGCCTCAAGTCGCGCTTTGAAGAGCACCATGGCGTCAAGTATTCGGCGTCGGCGCTGTCGACCGCGGCCGAGCTGGCGGCACGCTTCATCAACGACCGTCATTTGCCCGACAAGGCCATCGACGTCATCGATGAGGCCGGCGCGGCCCAGCGGATCTTGCCCAAGTCTAAGCAGAAAAAGACCATCGGCAAGACGGAGATCGAGGAAATCATCGCCAAGATCGCCCGTATTCCGCCCCAGACGGTCAATCAGGACGATCGCAGCAAGCTGCAGACCATCGACCGCGACCTGCGCAACGTGGTGTTCGGCCAGGATCCTGCCATCGATGCGCTGTCGTCGGCCATCAAGATGGCCCGCGCCGGGCTGGGCAAGACGGACAAGCCGATCGGCTCGTTCCTGTTCTCCGGTCCGACCGGCGTCGGCAAGACCGAGGTGGCCAAGCAGTTGGCGTTCATCCTTGGTATCGAGCTGATCCGCTTCGACATGTCGGAGTACATGGAGCGTCACGCCGTCAGCCGTCTGATCGGCGCGCCGCCGGGCTACGTGGGCTTCGACCAGGGCGGTTTGCTGACCGAGGCGATCACCAAGAAGCCGCATGCGGTGCTGCTGCTCGACGAGATCGAGAAAGCGCATCCGGATATTTTCAATATCCTGCTGCAGGTGATGGACCATGGCACCTTGACCGACAACAACGGACGCAAGGCGGACTTCCGCAACGTGATCATCATCATGACCACCAATGCCGGCGCGGAAAGCCTGACCAAGCGGTCGATGGGCTTTACCGATTCCAAGGCGGCCGGCGACGAGATGGCCGACATTAAGCGCATGTTCACGCCGGAGTTCCGTAACCGGATCGACGCGACCATCAGCTTCCGCGCGCTGGACGAAGAAATCATCCTGCGCGTGGTCGACAAGTTCCTGATGCAGCTGGAAGAGCAGCTGCACGAGAAGAAGGTCGAGGCCATCTTTACCGAGAAACTGCGCAAGTTCCTCGGTACCAAAGGCTTCGATCCGCAGATGGGCGCCCGTCCGATGGCCCGCCTGATCCAGGATCTGATCCGCAAGGCGCTGGCCGACGAACTGCTGTTTGGTCGTTTGGTCAGCGGTGGCCGCGTCACGGTCGACATGGACGAGAAAGACAATGTCACGCTGGAGTTCCCGGAGTCGGATGCATCGCCGCCAACGGCAACCCCGGAAACGGTCGAGATCGAATAAGGTCTCGCTCCGGGCTAGCTGTTTAAGCCCGGCGACGGAAAAGCCCGCTTATGCGGGCTTTTTTTCGTTTCGGTTGAATAAAGTTATTACATGGATTGGCTCGATCCGAGGCAAATCTGAAACTGCGCGGCGATATTTTTTTGGCAATTTATTGAAGCGCTTGTCAAGCGAGTTGCACAAGCCGGCACAGTCATATCACCTAAAGGTTGATAAAAATCAAATACAGCAGGCGCGGAAAGACTTTAATGAATCAAGCGTTCTCGTCCATTGGGAACCGCCCGCGTTCAGCACTGGGTGGCGGTTACTACGCACCATTGCTTTCGTTTAGCCTCCACGATTGGTGTGACCATGATGCGCGACTCTCCGGCCTGGCAG
Organism: Janthinobacterium lividum; assembly: GCA_943372275.1. Lineage (GTDB taxonomy): Bacteria > Pseudomonadota > Gammaproteobacteria > Burkholderiales > Burkholderiaceae_D > Telluria_A > Telluria_A lividum_A. Next base: position 35,352 of record CALRYE020000006.1, on the reverse strand, counting down.
TCATTTAACGAACAATATCTGGCCGACGCCATCGCGTGGATCGGCGCGCGGCTGGAACGGCTCGCGGCGGATGACCGGGCGGTGCGCGAAGGCGCCGGCATGGGGCAGGGCAGCGCGGTCCACGCCACCCCACGCGCGCAGGCGGTATCGCCAGTGGCGCCTGTCGACCCAGATCGCCAAACGACGACCACCGCGACCACCACGCCAGCCACACCAGCCGTACCTGCAATGCCATCCACGCCCACCACCTTCGGCTCGCCATCGCGCTGGTTGCTGGAGCGCCTGCGCGGCCTGACTGTCGTCACCGATTCGCCTGCCCGCGCCAGCGATCTGGCCGAGGTGCGCGCGGCGGCACGTGCCGCATCCAGAGCGCCGGCCTGGGATGGCGGTCAGGCTCCCGCCCTGATCGAGCTGGCGCGCCGGCTTGGGTTGTCCGAGTTCGAACGCGAGGTGGTGCTGCTGGCGCTAGCCGCGCAGCTCGATCCCGGCGTGGCCAGCCTGTGCGCCCGCGTCCAGCGCACTCCCGCCAGGCCGCAGCCGACCCTGGCGCTGGCGCTGGCCTTGTTCGATCATCCCGCGTGGGATGCCATGGCGCCGGGGCGGCCGCTGCGTTTTTGGCAGCTGCTGGGCGGCGTGGACGATGGCGGCGAACCGCATAGTCTGGCCGCCAGCGGGTTGCGGGCCGATCCGCGCATTGTGCGCTATGTCAAAGGACAAAATTATCTGGACGAGCGCATTGCAGCCTTGGTCACCCCACTGACCCCGGCTTCGCTGGCGCCATCGACGCCAGCTGCGGGCTTGCCGCCCCTGCACGCACGCGTGGCGGCCGGCATCGAACGCGCGCTGAGCGCCGCCGACGGCACCGGGCTGCCCGTGTGCCAGCTGTCCGGGACCGACGGCGCCAGCAAGCGCCTGGTGGCGCTGCATGTGGCGCGCACGCGCCAGCTCACGCCCTACAGCCTCCTGGCCAGCGCGCTGCCCGACTCGCTCGCGCAGGTCGATCTGCTGGCCCGCCTGTGGCGCCGTGAAAGCCTGTTGCTGCCGCTGGCGCTGTACATCGAGGTGGACCAGAACGGTTGCCCCAGTCAGGCGCCGGCTGCGGTACACCAGCATGCGGCGCTGCGGCGCTTCCTGCAGCACTGCGGCGGCTTGGTTCTGCTGGACAGCGAGCAGGGGTGGCATGATGCCGGGCGTCTCACCCTGCCGTGGGAACTGGCCCCGGCCTGCGCGGCGGAGCATCACGCGGCATGAGCGGCCGTATGAGCGAGCATGAGCAACCGCACGAGCGTCTTCCCTTGATGTCATCCCCTGATCGACACGGCACAATCGACCCACCATGATCGGCACAGCGCACCCGCTATCGCACCTGCTTTCGTACCTGCCGCACGAATGCGTGCAGGGCACCGACCACCGGCGCTGGCTGGCCGCATCGGGCGACGCCATCGTGGCCGCGCAAGCGCAGGCCAGCGGCTGCGGCAACGCCAGCGATTACGTCATCGCCAGCGCCAGCTACGATACCGGCGCCGGCGCCGGCGCACAGAGCGCAGCCGTCGTGGCGGTACGGGGCAGGCTGGCCACGGAGCACTTCAAATGGATCAGCGGCGGCGGCACCGGCCACAGGGCGCCGCTGCGCGACATCCACGCCTACCCCGACGGCATGGCCGCGTATACTGCGCTAGCCGCGGCCCTGCAAGGACGCGTCGCGGCCCACTACGAAAGGACTCAATGATCACGGATGCGCCATGCCACCCCAACATCACCAGCGCCGGCCTGCCGTGGCGCACCGCGCTGCTGCTTGAACGCGAACGCAACGCCTACGATGCCATGGTAGCCATGCTGCTGCGCGGCGTACCGGGACCGGTCACCTTGGTGCAGCTGGGCCAGGCCCTGGCATCGACCGAACCGGCGCAGGCCTACACCGCCGCGTTCCTGGCAGGGCGCTGCAGCGCCGGACAGGCCGGCGGCGATGGCGCCCTGACCGACCGCCTGCGCACACTCGCCGCCAGCACCACCGACAACGACGTGGCCATCGAAGCGGGCATGGCGCTGGTGCTGCGCGGCGACCCGGCCCATGGCAGGGCGGTGCTGACCGGGCGCCTGCGCGCGCCGGACCTGCTGGGCGACCAGTACAAGGCGGCCTTCTACCTGGCGCAGCTGGGCGACCCGTCGGGCTACGGCGTACTGGCCGCCACGCTGGAAAGCGAGATACCCCATTACCGCCTGATGGCGCTGCGCCACGCGCTGGCATTCGCGCCGTACCACGGCCGTATGGTCGACGGCCAGCGCATCGACGTGGCCGCGCTGCTGTACGCCCGGCTGGCCGACAACGACGAAATGGTGCGCAGCGAAGTGCCGTTCTATCTGGAAGAACTGGCCCCGGGCGACCTGCGCGCGCGCCTGGATCAGGTGGAAACCACCGACACCTCGGCGTCGGTACGGATCGCGGCGCGCATGGTGCTCGACCGGATTTAGTGCTCGACCGGCCGGATCTGGCTGGTGCCAGGCCGCTTAAGGCTCGCTGCCGCGCAGGCGCCGCCACAGCGTGGTGCGGCTGATGCCCAGGTGCGCGGCGGCCTCGTCGCGCTTGCCCCCGAAGCGCGCCAGGACCTCGTGGACCGACTCGCGCAGCGGCGCGCCGGGGGCGCCGAGGGCGGCGGGCGCGCCGCCATACAGCGCCAGAGGCGCGCCGCCCGCGCGCGCGCCGGCCAGCTCCGGCGCCACCGACAGCATGAACGCCGGAGTGAGCGCCTGCAGCGGCTCGGCCGCCAGGTACAGGGCCAGCCGTTCGGTCAGGTTGCGCAGTTCGCGCACATTCCCGGGCCAGGCATACTGCTCCAGCACCGGGGCGCAGGCGGCCAGCTCCGCGTGCAGGTTCGCGTGGGGGCGGGCTCCCAATGCCGCCAGCGACTGCTTGAGCGACCATTCGGCCAGCTGCGCCACGTCGTCGCGGCGCTGGCGCAGCGGCGGCAGCGCCAGGCGCAGCACGGCCAGCCGGTAGAACAGGTCGGCACGGAAGCGTCCCTCGCGCACGCGCGCTTCCAGGTCGCAGTGGGTGGCGCTGATCACGCGCACGCTGATGGCGATCGGGCGCGTGCCGCCGACCCGCACCACTTCGCGTTCCTCCAGCACGCGCAGCAAGCGGGTCTGCAAGGTCAGCGGCATTTCGCCGATCTCGTCGAGGAACAGGGTGCCGTGATTGGCCGCTTCGAACAGCCCGGCGTGGCCGCCCCGGCGCGCCCCCGTGAAGGCGCCTTCTTCATGGCCGAACAGTTCCGATTCGAGCAGCGACTCGGCCAGCGCGCCGCAATTGACGGCCACGAACGGCCGGTTGGCGCCCAGGCTGCGCGGCGCTTCGCGGGCGATGGCCTGCGCCACCAGCTCCTTGCCGGTGCCCGTTTCGCCTTCGATCAGCACGGTGGCAGGCGAGCGGGCATACAGCACCACGGCCTGGCGCAGCGCTTCCATGGCGGCGGAGTCGCCGCGCAGGTCGGCCAGCCCATGGCGCGCGCGCAGCGTGTCGGCCACGATGCCGCGCCGCGCGCGGCCCGCTTCGAGCTGGGTCAGGCGCGCCATTTCCAGGGCGTCGTCGAAGGCCTGGCGGATCGACGCGGCCGAGTAGACGAACACGCCGGTCAGGCCCGCTTCCTCGGCCAGGTCGGTGATCAGGCCGGCGCCCACGATGGCCTCGATGCCGGCCGCCTTCAGCTCGTTGACCTGGGCGCGGGCGTCTTCTTCCGTCACATAGGTGCGCTGGGCGATGGCAAAGCCGAAGGTGGCCGAGAACGCCGCCAGCTCGGGCAGCTCCTGCTGGTAAGTGATCACGCCAATGCGCTCGGTGACGCGGCGCGCCCGCGCCAGCGCCTGCATCATGTCCATGCCGCTGGCCTTGGCGATGATCAGCGGGACCGACAGCCGTCCCTTCAGATAGGCCGCATTCGAGCCGGCCGCGATCACCACGTCGCAGCGTTCCGTGGCCAGGCGCTCGCGGATATGGCGCGCGGCTTCGTCGAAGCCCAGGCTGACCGGCTCGATGCTGGCCAGGTGATCGTATTCGAGGGTGATGTCGCGGAACAGGTCGGCCAGGCGCGAAACGGAAACCGTCCAGATAACCGGTTTGTCGCTGGCGTCGGCGGTGGTGCGGGGGGAATGGGCCATGCGGGCAATTGTAATGCAACGGCGTTTCAAGCGTTTCAGCTGCAACGGGCCATGCAACGTGCAGGGGGATTGTTGGTTGCAAATATTAGACGGATATTGAACAAAAAAGCTGTCTTAGGGCATTTGTTTTTGCAACACGGTTACTTCACGGTATTTGTGGTTTATCATCGGGTCTCACACTGCGGCCTTGGTTGCCCGCTTAATTACATTGCCGTGGACATGGATCACGCTCCCCTCAATCCCGACTTCGTCGCTGCCGCGCTGGACCTGATCGCCTCGCCCGCGTGCGTGTGCGATGGCGCCGGCGTGGTCGTGGCGCGCAACGCCGCGTTGCGCGCGGTGCTGGCGGCCGACCCGCTCGGCGCGCCCCTGTCCGGCTTTCTGGCCGTGCCGCAGGGGCTCGGCGCGGCGCTGCGCTGGGAAAGCCAGGCCGCCGGCAGCGGCGGGGCGTTCAGCGTGCTGGTCGAGGCGCGGCCCCTGGGCGGCGCGACCAGCTATGTGTTCACCGACGTGTCGCAGTTCAGCCGCGACCAGGCCGCGCTGCGCCAGACGCTGCTGGAACAGGAGGCGATCCTGGACAACGCCTCGGTCGGCATTTTGTTCAGCAAGGCCGGCATCATGATGTCGTGTAATCCGCGCATGGCCGAAATGTTCGGCTACGCCCGCGCCGAGATGACGGGCCGCCCGGCCGTCGAGGTGTTCGCCTCGGCCGAAGAGTATTACGCGTTTGGCCGCGAAGCCGGTCCCTTGCTGGGCAACGGCCTGCCGTTCGAAAAAGCCGAACACGAATTCCGCCGCCGCGACGGCAGCAGCTTCTGGTGCCGCGTGCGCGCCAAGGTGGTCGACGCCGGCAGCAGCGAGGCCGGCACCATCTGGATCCTGGAAGACGTGACCGTCACGCGCCAGAGCCATGTCGAGGTGCAGGCGATCATGACGAACGCCTCGATCAGCATCCTGTTCACCAAGAACCGCGTGGTGACGCGCTACAACCGCGGCTTCGCCGACATGTTCGGCTATGCCGGCGACGAGGCGCTGGGCCTGTCCGGGCGCGCCCTGTATCCGTCCGACGACATCTACCTGCGGGTGGGCGCCGAGGCGTTTCCCCTGCTGTCGGTCGGCAAGCCATACCACACCGAAATCGAGATGGCACGCAAGGACGGCAGCGTCATGTGGGCCCAGCTGATCGCCTACGTGGTCAATCCCAGCGAGCCAACCCAGGGTACCATCTGGATCATCGAAGACCGCACCGACGCCAAGCGCGCCGAGGAATCGCTGCGCAATACGCTGCTGGAAAACCAGGCCATCCTCGACAGCGCGGTGCTGGGTATCGCTGTCGTCGAGCGCGGCTTCAACCTGCGCTGCAACCGCAAGATGGAAGAGCTGTTCGGCTATGCGCCCGGCGAAATCGACGGCCTGTCGGTGCAGGCCCTGTACGCCGACCGCCCATCGTGGGAGCGTGCCCGCACCGACACCTGGCGCGACTTTCACGAAGGCCGCGTGCACATGTCCGAGTACCAGCTGGTGCGCAAGGACGGCAGCCGCTTCTGGGCGCGCCTGTCGGGCCGGCCGTTCGACCTGGAGCAGGCCAACGGGCGCTCGGTCTGGCTGGTCGACGACGTCACGGCGCGGCGCGAGGCGGCCGACTCGGTGCGCCGCGCGCGCGACGAGCTGGAAGTGCGGGTGCTCGAGCGCACCGCCGAACTGGCCGGCGCCAATGCGCTGCTGCAGGGCGAGATCGTCGAGCGCCGCCAGGCCGAAGCGCGCGTGCACCACATGGCGTACCACGACAGCCTGACCGGGCTGCCCAACCGCGCCTTGCTGTCGGACCGGCTCGACCGCGCCATGCTGGCGGCCGAACGCGCCGGGCGCAAGCTGGCGGTGATGTTCATCGACCTGGACCGCTTCAAGACCATCAACGACTCGCTCGGCCACCTGACCGGCGACCATGTGCTCAAGGAAGTGGCCAGCCGCCTGTGCCGCGCCGTGCGCGCCAGCGACACCGTGGCGCGCCTGGGCGGCGACGAATTCGTGGTGCTGGTGCCGGGCATCCGCGGCGCCGACGAATGCACCCAGGTGGCCGAGAAGATCATCGAAGCGCTGGCCTCGGCGATTCCGTACGAAGGGCGCAGCCTGCACATCACGCCGTCGATCGGCATCAGCCTGTTCCCGGACGATGGCGCCGACGTGGCCACGCTGATGCGCCACGCCGATGCGGCCATGTATCACGCCAAGGCCAACGGCCGGAATAACTACCAGTACTTCGCCCAGCGCATGAACCTGGCCGCGGCCCAGCACTTCGAACTGGAAAGCAGCTTGCGCAGCGCGCTGGCCAACGACGAATTCGAGCTGTTCTACCAGCCCATCATGGAGATCGCCACGCGCCGCCTGCAATCGATGGAAGTGCTGCTGCGCTGGCGCCGCGGCGATGGCGCGCTGGTACTGCCGGACCGCTTCATCCCCATCATCGAGGAGAACGGCATGATCGTGCCGATCGGCGAATGGGTGATGCGCCGTGCCTGCGAGCAGAGCATGCAGTGGCAGCGCCAGGGGCTGCACGCGGTGCCGATGGCGGTGAACCTGTCGCCGCGCCAGTTCATGCACCGGGGCCTGATCGACTCGATCCGCCGGGTGCTGGACGAAACCGGCATCGACCCGTGCATGCTGGAGTTCGAGATCACCGAGACGGCGCTGATGCAGCATGGCGAGCAGACGCTGGAGATCCTGGAGCAGATCAATGCGATGGGCATCCGATTGTCGATCGACGACTTCGGCACGGGCTACTCCAGCCTGGCCTATCTGAAGCGTTTTCCGGTCAAGAAGATCAAGATCGACCGCGCCTTCATCAAGGACCTCGAACACAGCGCCGAGGACCGCGCCATCGTGCGCGCCATCATCGCGCTATCGGACAGCCTGCAGCTGTCGGTGGTGGCCGAAGGGGTCGAGAACGAAGCGCAGTACGCGCTATTGCAGCGCAACGGCTGCCAGTTCGCCCAGGGTTATCTGTTCGCCCAGCCGCAACCGGCGCTGACGGCGCGCGCCCACCTGGCCAACGCCGCCTAGATCGAACCTGGCCGGCACGACGCATCTGCTACAACGCCGACGCTTACCCACGACTCATATAGCAATGGTTAGAACCGCTCAGTCCAGCGTCGCAATCACCGGCACGTGATCCGACGGCTGTTCCCACTTGCGCGGGGCGCGGTCGATCGTGCATGCCGTGCAGCGCGCCGACAGGGCCGCGGACAGCAGGATATGGTCGATGCGCAGGCCCTTGTTCTTCTGAAAACCCAGCATGCGGTAATCCCACCAGCTGTACGATTTGTCGGGCTGCTCGAACAGCCGGAACGCGTCGGCCAGCCCCAGCTCCACCAGCGACGTCAGGGCCGCCCGCTCCAGGTCGGAGCAATGGATCTTGCCTTCCCACGCCAGCGGATCGTGCACGTCGCGGTCTTGCGGGGCGATGTTGTAGTCGCCCAGGATGGCCAGCCCGCCGGCGCCATGCACGGCCAGTTCGTCACCCAGCCACGCGTGCAGCGCCTTCAGCCAGGCCAGCTTGTAGGCATATTTGTCCGAGCCGACTTCCTGCCCGTTGGGCACGTAGGCGCAGATGATGCGCATGCCCTCGATGGTGGCGCCGATGATGCGCTGCTGCTCGTCCTCGAAGCGGGGATTTTTGCGCACCACGTCCGTGATGGGATGGCGCGACAGGATGGCGACGCCGTTGTAGGTCTTCTGTCCGGAAAATACCACTTGGTACCCGGCTAAATTAATTTCCTCAGCCGGGAACTTATCGTCGGTCAGCTTTGTCTCTTGTAGGCAGAGCACGTCTACGGGATTGGCTTCCAGCCACGTCAGCAGATGGGGGAGGCGGACTTTAAGGGAATTAACATTCCAGGTGGAGATTTTCATGGGGCGGTAGAGGGGCGCAAAGGGGCGAGTATCGGTTGAGAGCGCGAAATGCGCAACTGCAATAGTGAAATAGATGGTTGCCGGGAACCTATGTATTGTCGGATAATGTTTCATCAGTTGACATCCATATGTCACATTCGCAACACTAAGGCAAAAAACAATGTCTTAGCGCTAAAAGATGTTGTCATTATGGTGGGAGAGGCTTATATGTAGCAATGTGTAACAGTGGTAAGCAAATGCATGCTTTGCTCTTATTGTTACCGCGTGGGAATTAAGAATTGCATTCTTATAACCCAGAAGGTAATATGGTGAAGTCGGCTTACTGGATATACCCCACAGCCGCAATAAGCTGCAGGTAAGGGTTTATGTGGGGCTAGCCCTTTGTTAATTAAATGCATCGGCCTGTTTGATGGTATTATTTGAAACATTATTGTTTCAACTAGTTAAAATGCGATAACAGCATTGTTAAAGGAAAAAAATGCGAAGTGCATTTGAAGCATGGGCACAGCGTGACGGTCACATTGTTCGCCGCCGCGAAGACAAGCCTGAAGAGTATCTGGTATTCGAGACCCAGCGCCGCTGGGTGATCTGGCAGGCCGCACTGGCGCATGGCAAGGCGAGCGCCGCACCGGCTGGCAAGGCGGGCACCAAGGTCAAGGAGAGCGCCGATCCGGTGCTCGCCACGGCCAAGGCCCCGGCCACTCCCGACGAGAGCGTCGTGCGCAACCGCGTGCTCAATGAAGTGCTCGACGCCTTCAGCGACCTGGATGACAGCGCCGGTATCGAGGGCGTGCTCAAGGTGATTCAGGGCTTGAAGAAGAAGCAAAAAGCGCTGGCCGAAGACAAATCGGAAAGCTGATGCAATACCGGCATTACAAGGGTGGCCTGTACGAGCACGTGTGCGTGGCCACGCTTGAATCGGATTTGTCGGAGATGATCGTCTACCGCGCCCCGGACGGATCGATCTGGACCCGGCCCAAGCACGTGTTTTTTCAGATGATCGAGGTGAACGGGGCCATGGTGCAGCGCTTCACCCCGATAACCGAATCGGCTGCCGATCCGGTGAATCCGATACATTGAGCTCTGATCGCCTGAGCCTGGCTCTGGCATACTAAGGCGCGCGATTCTCCGCGCCTTTTTCAGGGAACATCATGCACCAGACTCAGACTCACGCTTTTCCGTCCGCGCGCCGCGCCGTCCAGGCCGCGCTGTTCGCGCTGTGCGGCCTGGCCGCGCAGGCCCATGCCGAAACCATCGGCTCGGTCGACACCGCCTTTAAACTCATCGGGCCGGACCACAAGGTTGTCGTCGAAGTCTTCGACGACCCGCGCGTGGGCGGCGTCAGTTGCTATCTGTCGCGCGCCAAAACCGGCGGCATCAAGGGCGCCGTGGGATTGGCCGAAGACACCGCCGACTCGTCGGTGGCATGCCGCCAGGTCGGCAATTTCGCCTTCAAGGGCAAAATCCCGCGCCAGGAAGAAGTCTTCACCGAGCGCTCCTCCATCTTTTTCAAGCACGTGCGCGTGGTGCGCATGGTCGATCCGCGCCGCAATGCGCTGATTTACCTGGTTTATTCCGACAAGCTGATCGATGGCAGTCCGAAGAACAGCGTCACCGCCGTGCCGGTTCCCGCCGCGCAGCCGATTCCGGTACAGTGATGGCGTAGCCAGGGCAATGTCGATGCGCCGCTACAGTATGCGGCCGGCGTGCCGTTAACCAAGGCAAGACGACTTTGCAGGTGGAGACCATGGCAAGCAAACAACAGCTAAGAGTGATGGGCGCGCTGGCGCTGGCAGGCGGCATCGGCGGCTGCGCCACGATCAGCGAATCGGGGCAGCAGGTACTGATGGTGCGCACCATCCAGGACAGCCGCGAGATCGGCGGCGTGGGGTGCGTGCTGACCAACGACGCCGGACGCTGGTTCGTCACCACGCCTGGCCACGTGACCGTGCAGAAGAGTGCCGGTAATTTATGGGTGGATTGCCACAAGAGCGGCGCCAGTGCGGGGCAGGACATGGTGGCATCCAAGGCCGGCACCAGCGCGCTGCTGGGTAACGCCGCCACGGCGGGCCTGGGCTACCTGCTCGACAAGCGCACCGGGGCAGGGTTCAACTATCCCGACACGCTGACCGTGATGATGCGGCGTACCGGGCGCGGTAGCGAGAGTGACGGTACCGAGACCGGTGCCAGTGTGGTGTACTAGCGTGAACGGCGCCAGCGGGACATCGCACTGTTAGCGCCGACTAGTACTGTTAACGTCAAAACCGTCGGGTCGCCCAGTGGGCGGCACGACGGTTTTGCCGTTAACGCTGAACGTTGCTTGAACGGTAGTTCAACCGTAGCTAAAAGGTGTTTTAGACCCGATTAAGCAAAAACGTCGACAGCAGCGGCACCGGACGGCCGGTCGCGCCCTTGTTGCCGCCCGAACGCCACGCCGTGCCGGCGATATCCAGGTGCGCCCAGGTGTACTTGCGCGTGAAGTTCTCCAGGAAGCAGGCCGCCGTGACACTGGCGCCGCCGGGCGAGCCGATGTTGGCCAGGTCGGCGAAGTTCGACTTGAGCTGCTCGTTGTAGGCTTCTTCGATCGGCAGGCGCCATGCGGTGTCGCCGGCTTGCTTGCCCGCCGCCAGCAGTTCGGCCGCCAGCGCTTCGTGCGCCGCGTCGCTGCGGGTGAACAGGCCCGAATTATGGTGCCCCAGCGCGACGATGCAGGCGCCCGTCAGCGTGGCGATGTCGACCACCACGGCCGGATTGAAGCGCTCCGCATAGGTCAGCGCGTCGCACAGGATCAGACGGCCTTCGGCATCGGTGTTGAGCACTTCGATGGTCAGCCCGTTCATCGAGGTGACGATGTCGCCCGGCTTGGTGGCGCGGCCCGACGGCATGTTCTCGCAGCTGGCCACGATGCCGATGACGTTCAGCTTCAGGCCCATTTCGCCGATCGCGCGGAAGGTGCCCAGCACCGACGCGGCGCCGCACATGTCGTACTTCATTTCGTCCATGCCGGGACCGGCCTTGATCGAGATGCCGCCCGTGTCGAACGTGATGCCCTTGCCGACCAAGACCACCGGCGCATCCTTGGACTTGCCGCCCATGTGCTTTAACACGATGAACTTGGGTGGCTCGTCGCTGCCGTTGGTCACCGACAGGAAGCTGCCCATGCGCAGCGCTTCCATCTGCTTGCGCTCCAATACCTCGACCTCGAAGCCGTAGTCGCGCGCCAGCTTCTTGGCCGTGTTGGCCAGATAGGTCGGGGTGCAGACGTTGGCCGACAGGTTGCCCAGTTCGCGCGTCAGGTCCATGCCGCTGGCAATGGCGATGGCTTGCGCCAGCGCCGCCTTGGCCGTGGCCGGTGCGGCCAGGGTGATCTTGCGCACGCCGGCCGGCTCGGGATCCTTCTTGCTCTTCTGGCCGTCGGTGCGGAACACGCTCTCGTGGGCGGCGCAGACGATGGCGCGCACGGCCCAGTCCAGGTCGCGCTCTTTCACTTGTGTCAGCGGTAGTGCGATAATGGCGTCCGCGCTGCCCAGCAAGGAGAATGCCTTGAGCGTGGCGCCCACGGCCGACATGAAAGTTTTTTCGCTGACGGTCTCGTCGGCGCCCATACCCACCAGCAGCACGCGCGCCGCGCCTGCGCCCTTGACGTTACGCAGCAGCAGCGTGGTGCCAGCCTTGCCGGTGATGTCGCCGGACTTGAGCGCGGCGCTGATGTCGCCGCCCTGATCGAAGGCTTTGGCCGCCTCCGACAACTGTTTATTCTCGAAGACCGCGACTGCGACACAGCCGGTTTTTGCCGAGGCGATGGTGTTTTTTGTATCGAATGCTTTTATGCTAAAGTCCATTTGGATCTCCATGTATGTGTCGCGCACTGCCTAACCTGTGATTATATCTTTCGAATGATTTTCAACCGCGCCCTGCAACGTGAAATGGCCAGCTCGGCCGGCGCTACTTTCACGGTACTGTTTACCATCCTCCTGACCTGGGCTCTCATGGGCATCCTCGGCAAGGCTGCCGGCGGCAAGGTCGCGTCAAGCGATGTGGTGGCGCTGCTGTTCTTCGCAATGCTGAATTATCTGCCAACTGTCCTGATACTCACCAGCTTTATTTCGGTGCTGAGGGTCGTCACGCGCAGCTACCGCGATTCCGAAATGGTCGTCTGGTTCGCCTCGGGCCTGTCGCTGACGCGCTGGATCCGTCCGGTGCTGACCTTCGGCATCCCGATCGTCGTCATGACCGCCGGCCTGAGTCTGTACGCCACGCCATGGGCCAAGATGAAAAGCACCGAGTTCGTGCAGCGCTTTGAAAAGCGCGAAGACCTGAAAAAAGTCTCGCCCGGCCAGTTCAAGGAATCCTCGTCGAGCAACCGGGTGTTCTTCGTCGAAGGCACGGCCGACGACGCCACGGTGGTGCAGAACGTGTTCGTCAATACGGTCGACCAGAACGGCAACACCATCGTGGTGGCCAAGGAAGGCGTGATCGAACAAAGCCCGGACGGTGGCCAGTTCCTGGTGCTCAAGAACGGCCGCCGTTATCAGGGCGTGCCGGGGCAGGGCGACTTCCGCACCATGGAGTTCGAGCGCTACAGCATGCGCGTGGCGAACAAGGCGACCGCGCTGAGCCTCGACGCGCCGTCGGACGCGCTGACCACCGAAGCGCTGCTGGCGCAGCCGAACCGCTTCAACCGCGCCGAGCTGTTGCGCCGCGTGTCGGCGCCCATCACCTGCCTGCTGCTGATCCTGCTGGCCATCCCGCTGGGCTTCGTCAACCCGCGCGCGGGCAGCTCCACCAATCTGATCATCGCGCTGCTGATCTTCTTCACCTATAACAATATGACGCGGCTGGCCGAAGCCTCGGTGCGGCAGGGGAAGATCAGCTTCGGCGCGGGCTGGTGGCCGCTGCACCTGCTGGCCGCGCTGTGCGTACTGGGTCTGTTCGCCTGGCGCCTGAACGTCAACCACCGCTACCATCCACAGGTGCTGTGGGCCTCGTACAAGCGTGGCCGCGCCGGCGCCCATGCCGCTTCGGTGCAGATCAAGGAGGTCGCATGAGTGTCCTGCAGCGCTACTTCACCGTCTCCATCGTTCAGGCGGTGGCCTTCGTGCTGGTGGCCTTCCTGGGCCTGTCGGCGTTCATGGACCTGACCGCCGAACTGCCCGACGTGGGCAAGAACGGCTTCATGATCCAGCACGCGTTCCTGTATGTGCTGCTGCGCGCGCCGGGCCACGTGTACGAAGTCATGCCGGTGGCAGCGCTCATCGGCACCATCTATACGATGGCGCAGTTCGCCGCCACCTCGGAATTCACCATCATGCGCGCGTCGAGCATGTCGACGGCGCGGGTGGTGTGGATGCTCTTCAAGATCGGCATCATCTTCGTCGCCATCACGTTCGTGTTCGGTGAGCTGATCACGCCGCGCACGGCGCCCGTCGCCGAGCGGCTGAAAATGACGGCGCGCGGCACGGCCGTCTCGGCCGGCTTCAAGTCCGGCATGTGGACCAAGGATATCGTGCGCAGCGACGGCACCAAGGGCGAGATCACCGGGTCGCGCTTTTTCAACGTGCGCCACTTCAGCGCCGACGGCCGCCTGGAGCAGGTCAAGCTGTACGAGTTCGATACCAGCTTTCGCATGCGCTCGCTGATCACCGCGGCGCGCGCCAGCTACGCCGGCAACAGCACCTGGCGCCTGGAAGACGTGACGGAGACCTTGTTCAGCAATACGCAGGTGCTGCCGGTCCCGGGCCAGGCCGCCGCGCCCGGCACGCTGGCGTCGGGCACCTTCGGACAGGAGACCAGCGTGGTATCGACGCGCAAGCTGGCCACCATGGAGCTGGTCTCGGAGATCACGCCCAAGCTGCTGTCGGTGTCGTCGTCGGACCCCGAGCGCATGTCGGCCAACGAGCTGGCGCTGTACACCCGCCACCTGTCTGAGAACCGCCAGGAGACCGAACGCTTCAAGATCGCGTTCTGGAAAAAGCTGTTCGATCCGCTGGCCATTTTCGTGCTCATGGCGCTGGCCTTGCCGTTCGCCTTCCTGCACACGCGCAGCGGTGGCGTGAGCCTGAAGATTTTCATCGGCATCATGATCGGCGTGGCCTTCATGCTGATCAATACCCTGTTCGCGCACATCGGCCTGCTCAGCACCTTGCCGGCGTTCGTGACTGCAATCGCGCCCAGCTTGCTATTCCTGGCACTGGCGCTTGGAGCCCTTTGGTGGGTGGAGCGACATTAATGAAGCGTAGCCTGATCCTGTTTGCCCATGGCGCGCGCGCCGCATCGTGGGCACTGCCGTTCGAGCGCCTGCGCGAACTGACCCAGGCCCGCATGCCCGACGTCACCGTCACGCTGGCCTTCCTGGAACTGATGGAGCCGCGCCTGCCGGAGCAGGTGGCCCAGCTGGTCGCCGACGAGGTGCAAGAGATCACCGTGGTGCCGGTGTTCCTGGGGCAGGGCGGCCACGTGCTGCGCGACCTGCCGCTGATGGTCGACCAGCTGCGCCTGGACTATCCGGCGCTGGCGATCAAGGTGGTGGGGGCGGTGGGGGAAGACGCCAGCGTGCTCGATGCGATGACCAACTACTGCGTGGCCTCGCTGACGTAAGCCGGGGCGCTACGCCCGCGCCTCACGCGCCTCACGCGCCGTACGCGCTTTAGCGCACCCGCCGCGTGGTCTCGCGCACCACCAGTTCGAGCGGGGGAATATCTTCCGTCACGGTCTGGCCATCGATCAAGCGCAGCAGCGCCTTGGTGGCGATGCGTCCCATGTCGTACAGAGGCTGGCGAATGGTCGTCAGCGGCGGCGTGGTATAGGCCGATCCCGGCAGATCATCGAAGCCGATCAGCGAGATGTCGTCGGGCACGCGGATGCCTTTGCGGTACAGCGACAGGCGCGCGCCGTAGGCACTCAGGTCATTGGCGCAGAACACCGCGGTGAATTGCTGGTTGGTCTCGAACAGCCGGTTCATCGCCATCAGGCCGCCCGCCTCGTGGAAGTCGCCCTCGACCACCAGGTTCATGTCGGTGGGGATGTTCGATTCGTTCAGCGCGCGGCTGTAACCGGCCATGCGCTCGTCGGCGTCGTTGTTGTTGGCCGGGCCCGTAACGAACGCGATACGGCGGTGGCCCAGCTCGAGCAGGTGGCGCACGGCCAGATAAGCGCCCTGTTCGTTGTCGAGCTTGAAGCCCAGCGCGCTGGAAGTGTTCAGCACGCGCCCCGTGGAGACGATCGGCCGCTGCCCAGAATGGCGCAGGATATCCTCGTCGCCGATGCGACCCGACAGCAGGATGATGCCGTCGACCTTGCGCGCCAGCAGCAAGCGGATGCGCTCGACTTCTTCCTGGGCATTCCAGTGGCCGCTGACGATCACCGAGGCAAACCCGGTGCCCTTGAGGCCATCGTCGACCCCGCGCAGGGTTTCGTCGAAGAAGGGGCTGGAAATATCCTGCACCACGATGCCGATGGTCATCGAACGGCCTTTTTTCAGGCCCTGCGCCATCTGGTTGGGCGCGAAATTCATCTTTTCAATGGCGGCCTGCACGGCCAGCCGCTTGTCGTCGGACACCTTGGCGGTGCCGTTCAAGATGCGCGACACCGTACTCGGCGATACGCCTGCCAGGCGGGCGACATCGAGCAAGGTGGACGGCGAGCTGGGCGAGTGGAGGGTTGACACGGTTGATCCTTGGCTGAAAAGCTTTTCACCCTTAGGTTACCATAATTGCATGCTCTACAGAAATCCTATTGGGCAATGCTATGGCGCGTGTTACGCAAAAACGTAATCCGCATAAAACTTGAAATCGTTTTCAAAATTGATTTGACTTTGAAACTCAGAAAAGGTTTAATAACGTCATTGCTTGAAAACGTTTTCAAGACTACTGTGACATTGCACCGAGCAGGGCCGACGTAGCGTCCCCCTGGTAATACCGTCTCTCCTGTTGGACGATCGGAACCATTCCGTCAGCCTGACAGTTTAACCCGCACCGGTTGTCCCCCGGCGCGGGTTTTTTTTGGCTATGTCATCGTTAAATACGGGATATTGAACTCTTCTGTCGAGCACCGGTCTGACCAGGATCGGATCGCCAACGGAAGATCTTCATGGATGGCTACACGTTCGAGCATATGTCGGAATGGCTGCGCACGCACGTCGATGAGCTGTCCGTCGCGCAACGTCAGGAGATGGCGGGCACCTTGCAGCGCGGCTCGCTGCGCCAGCAAACCATCGGCATCATCGAAGCGGTCGCCGCGCCGACGCTGGCCTGTCCGCGCTGCGGCGCGCGCCGCCTGCACCGCGACGGCCAGGCCCACGGGCTACAGCGCTATCAGTGCGTGGCCTGCGGACGCACCTTCAACAGCCTGACCGGCACGCCGCTGGCGCGCCTGCGCCACAAGGCCAAGTGGCTGCCGTATCTGGCGACCATGCTCGACTCGGCCACAGTGCGGCGCGCCGCAGCGCGGGTTGACGTCCATCGCAATACCAGCTTTCGCTGGCGCCACCGCTTCCTGGCCTGGAGCAAGCACGACCGCCGGCTGCCCCCCAACTGGGCTCGCGCCTGCGCGGCGCCCCCGCTAAACGCGTCAGGTTTGTTTTACATCAGTTGCAAACCGCCCCGCACCTTTGACGGGGTCCGCAAATGCGCCCAAACTTTCTCACTACTTCGACCAACATGTAGGCAAGCAGCCATGACCATGCTGACCCTGACTATTAAACTGATTATCGGCAGCCTGCTGGACCTGCGGCGGCGCCTGGAAGTCATGCTGATTTCGGCAGCGGCGCAGCGGCGCAGTGCGCGCCGGCTCGATGCCCTGGGCGACAAGCTGCTGCGCCTGCATGGCAAAATCGAATCCATGCGCACGCACATCGTCGAAGAACGCGAGGGCAGGGCGTTCGACCGCGACCACAGCCTGCGCGCGTCGTTAAAAGGTCTCAAAGAAGATGTCGGCAGCATCCGCTGCCAGCTGGTGTCCATGCAGGCCGGCTGCTCGACGCCGCGGCTGGACCGGGCCTTCGACCGGCTGACCCGGATCGCGTCGCAGACGTATGCGGCGGCCGACAAACTGCAGTGGGAAATCGACGACCACGACGGGCGTCTGCTGCAATAAGCCACTGGTCCAACGGTGCGGCCACCCGAAAAAAACCCAGCGCAGGACTGGGTTCGGTGCTTCAAGATCAGGTCGGGTGGTAACTGGCTAGCAATGGACTGCCGGATTACGGCAGCGTGTCATCGGGCGCCTGATGCTCGCGCCGCTGCATGGCGTAACCGAGCATGACCAACACCGGGCCGTGGGCGGGATCGAGGCCGTGGGCCAGCGTTGCCAGAGTCAAGCGCAAGATGCGCTGATCGGGGCGGCTGCAGTTTTCAATCACCAGCACCGGCGTTTCCGGCGTGCGGCCCTGGTCGAGCATGCGCTGTGCCGTGACGATCGCTTCGCGCCCGCCCATGTATTGCACCAGCGTGTCGGTGCTGGGGATGGCCGCCAGATCGTCATGCTCGGGCGCGGTGCTGGAGGTGAAGAACGCCACGCTGCGCGCCACGCCGCGCTTGGTCAGCGGCTGCTTGGTGGCTGCCGCCGCTGCCAGCGCCGTGGTTATGCCGGGAATCACCTCGACCTCGATGCCCATTTCTTCCAGCGCGCGCAGTTCTTCGTCGGCGCGGCCGAACAGCATCGGGTCGCCGCCTTTCAGCCGTACCACCAATGTGTGGCGGCGCGCCGCGTCGATCAGCTGCTCGTTGATGACGGTCTGCGCCATGGAGCGCTGGCCCGAGCGCTTGCCGACCGAGATCAGCTCGGCGTTCGGACACAGTTCCAGCATCTCGGGCGTGACCAGCGCGTCGTACAGCACGGCGCCGGCCTGGGCCAGCACGCGCGCGCCGCGCACGGTGATCAAGTCCTGGGCGCCCGGTCCGGCGCCGATCAGCACCACTTTGCCCCATGTCGAGGGCGTCGCGGAAGGCGCCGGCAGCGCGGAGCTTTCAGGTGACATGTCCGCCGCTGCACTTTCAAGCGCAGAACCTCCCGGCGCGGCGTCCGTCGCTGCGCTGTGCAGCGACGGGCTACCCGACGCCAGGCCTGCCACCGCCATTATTCGCCCAGGCGGATCATGCCGGCCGCCACCGTCTGGTGCGTAACTTCATCGATCAGGATGAAGGCGCCCGTGGCACGGATGTCGTCGTAGGCATCGGCGGCCAGCGGCTGCTGCACCGACAGCGAGATACGGGCGATGTCGTTGAGCTTCAGGCCCGTGGCCGGGTGACGCTCCTGGGTGTTGATGTCCAGCAGCGTGTCGATGGCGGCAATCTTGGCGCTGGTCTGGCGCGTGCCGTGCTTGATCCAGTACTTGCGGCGCACGTCCAGCGGCTCGTCCGACATCCAGCACACGTCGGCGCTGAACGATTTGAGCTGGGTGGCCGGCTGCGCGGCGTTGGCCAACAGGTCGCCGCGGGAAATATCCAGGTACTCGTTCAGCAGGATGGTGACCGACTGGCCCACCACGGCCGACTGGTGCGAGCCTTCCAGCGTGACGATGTCCTTGACGGTGGCGCTCTGGCCCGATGGCTGCACCACCAGCTTGTCGCCCACGCTGACCTTACCGGCTTCGATGCGACCCATGTAGCCGCGGAAGTCGTTGGCTTCGTGGCCGTTGTGGCGCGCCACCAGCTGCACCGGGAAACGGAACGGCGCATTGTGCGACTCGTCGTAGACCGACAGCGATTCGAGCAGTTCGATCAGGGTCGGACCCTTGTACCAGTCCATCTTGTCGCTGGCGTCGACCACGTTGTCGCCGGTCAGGGCCGACAGGGGAATCGGGGTGATGTCCTTGAGCCCCAGGCTGGCGGCGAATTCGCCGTAGGCCTTGACGATGCGGTCGTAGATGGCCTGGTCGAAACCGATCAGGTCCATCTTGTTGACGGCGACCACCACGTGCTCGATCTGCAGCAGGTGGGCGATGGTCGAATGGCGCTTGGTCTGGATCAGCAGGTCGACGCCGCCGTCTTCGCGCAGCTTGACCTTCGACACGTCGATCAGGATGATCACCGCGTCGGCGGTCGAGGCGCCCGTGACCATGTTGCGGGTGTACTGCTCGTGGCCCGGGGTGTCGGCGATGATGAACTTGCGCTTGGGCGTGGCGAAATAGCGGTAGGCCACGTCGATGGTGATGCCTTGCTCGCGTTCGGCTTCCAGGCCGTCCGTCAGCAGCGACAGGTCGACCGTGTCGCCCACGGTGCGCTTGTGCTTGGAGCGCGACATGGCGTCGAGCTGGTCGGCGAAGATGCCCTTGCTGTCGAACAGCAGGCGGCCGATCAGCGTGCTCTTGCCATCGTCGACGGAACCGGCGGTGATAAAGCGCAGCAAGCCACGTTCGGTTTTTTCGGTGTGGCTGTCCACGTTGCCGTTGGTATCAATGCGTGCGTTCATCAGAAGTATCCTGCTTTTTTACGTTTTTCCATCGAGGCTTCGGAGGTTTGGTCGTCCATCCGGGTAGCACCCCGTTCGGTGATCTGGGTAACTGCCGTTTCAGCGATGATCGCCTCGACGCTGGAGGCGTCCGACGACACCGGGCAGGTGCACGAAATGTCGCCCACGGTGCGGAAGCGCACCACTTGCGTTTCCACGGTTTCGCCGTCGCGCGCCGGAGTCAGCGGGGTCAGCGGCACCAGCAGGCCGTTGCGCGGAATCACCTGGCGCTCGTGCGCGAAGTAGATCGGCGGCAGTTCCAGCTTTTCGCGGTGAATGTACTGCCACACGTCCAGCTCGGTCCAGTTGGAGATCGGGAACACGCGCATGTTTTCGCCCGGATGCACGCGGGTGTTATACAGATCCCACAGTTCAGGGCGTTGTGCTTTCGGGTCCCACTGGCCGAACTCGTCGCGGAAGGAAAAGATGCGCTCCTTAGCGCGGGCTTTTTCCTCGTCGCGGCGGGCGCCGCCGATGCAGGCGTCGAACTTGTATTCGGCGAGGGTTTCCAGCAACGTCACGGCCTGGGCCGCGTTGCGTGAATCGGTCAGGGGGTTGCGCAGGCGCACGGTGCCGCGCTTGATCGACTCTTCCACGGAACCGACGATCAGGCGCTCGCCCAGTTCGGCGGCGCGCTTGTCGCGGAAGGTGATGACTTCCTCGAAGTTGTGGCCGGTATCGATGTGCACCAGCGGGAACGGGAATTTACCCGGGCGGAAGGCTTTTTCCGCCAGGCGCAGCAGCACGACCGAGTCCTTGCCGCCCGAGAACAGCAGGGCAGGGTTGGCGCATTCGGCGGCAACTTCGCGCATGATGTGGATCGCTTCCGATTCCAGCGCATCGAGGTGGCGCGCGTTGACGTCGGTCAGCAGGCGTGCGGGGCTGTCGTTCACTTGTTCATTCAGATTGGTCATGTGGTGGCAATGCCTTTGTTCTTGTGGCGGTGCTTACGCGCCCGCGGATTTAATGCGAATCAGTTTTCCATCGACCATGTGCAGGCCGCATTCCTTGGAGTCCGGATTTTCCCACCACCAGCGTCCCGAGCGGATGTCCTCGCCCGGCTGGACCGAACGGGTGCACGGTGCGCAGCCGATCGAGGGGAAGCCCTGGTCGTGCAGCACGTTGTACGGCACGTTATTGGCGCGGATATAATCCCACACGTCCTGCTCGGACCACTCGATCAGCGGATTGAACTTGACCATGTCGTGAGCCAGATCGTCTTCCTGCACGGTCAGGTCGGCGCGGGTGCTGGACTGGGCGCGGCGCTGGCCGGTGATCCAGGCGCGGTTGCCGGCCAGCGCGCGGCCGAGCGGCTCGACCTTGCGGATGCCGCAGCAGGCGCGGCGCATCTCAATGCTGTTGTAAAACGCATTCAGGCCGTTGGCGGCCACGTAGGCCTCGACCGCCTCGGCCTGCGGGCGGTATAGCTCGACGTCGTAGCCGTAATGGGCCTTGATCTGGTCCAGCACGGCCAGCGTTTCCGGGTGCAGACGGCCGGTCTCCAGCGAAAAGATCTTGATCGGCAAACCGGCTTTCAGGATCAGGTCGGTGATGACCATGTCTTCAGCGGCCAGGCTGGACGCGAACACGGCAGGCGAAAACTCGCCGGCGATGCGCGCCAGGATGGCCTGGGTGTCGGCCACCAGGGCCGCCAGCGTGGCGGTGCTGCCGGTGCTGGCCGGGCTGACGCCCGCATCGGCGGCAACGCTGACGCCGGCGCTATCCGTAAATCCTGTGGAAAAAGCAGTCATGGACGGGTCCTCAGATGCCGAAGCCGACATCGGGGCCGTCGACCTTGACGTGGCGCTCATGGCGGCGGAACAGCGGCAGCTTCTGGTCGACCGACGCCTGGTAGGTCTCCGAAAAGTCCGTCAGACCCTTGAGGGCGTCGACGATGCTGCGGTCCTGGCGCGGCGCGAAGGCGTCGAAGCCCACGCGCTGCATGGAAAACAATTGGTCGCGCAGCACGTCGCCGATGGCGCGCAGTTCGCCCTTGTAGGCCAGGCGCATGCGCAGGTTGTAGGCGATCGAAAAGCCGCGCCCGTCGGTGAACTTGGGGAAGTCCACGGCGACGACGGCAAACTTGTCCAGCTCGCCCTTGAGCACTTCAGGACGCTCGTCGGAGGCGATCCACACGCCGATGGCGGGGCGCGCGGACAGCGCTTCCTTGTGGGCTTGCCACACGCTCAGCGGCACGATGACTTTGCCTTCCGGGATCACCACATCGGCAGGGGCCGTCTGGCCTTCGGCGGCGTCCTGCGGCTCAAGCCGCAGGACGGTCCAGTCGTCGGCGATGATCTCGCGGTTTTTAATGATCTGGGTGTGTGTCTCAAGCAAAGTCTTGTCAAGCATAGTGGTCTTCTCCAACCAGTGCGCCCGCCTTGATCGGCGTGGCATAAACATGTTCCTTGAACAGCGCAATGCCCAGGCGCTGGGCCGTGTCGACGAAACGTTCTTCTTCGGTCCGCTCACGCACGTACACTTGCAGCAGGCGGTCGATCACTTCCGGCATTTGCAGCGCCGAGAACGACGGTCCGATGATTTTGCCGATGGCCGGGTTGTTGCCCTGCGCGCCGCCGATCGAGACCTGGTACCACTCGCTGCCATCCTTGTCCACGCCCAGCACGCCGATGGAGCCGACGTGGTGGTGGCCGCAGGCATTGATGCAGCCCGAGATGTTCAGTTCGATGTCGCCAATGTCGTGCTGGAAATCGAGGTTGTCGAAGCGCTCGGCAATGGCGGCGGCGATCGGAATCGACTTGGCGTTGGCCAGCGAGCAGAAGTCGCCGCCCGGGCAGCAGATCATGTCGGTCAACAGGCCGATGTTTGGCGTGGCCATGCCGTGCGCCTTGACTTCCTGCCACAGCGCGAACAGTTCGGTCTGCTTGACGTCCGCCAGTACCAGGTTCTGCTCGTGCGTCACGCGCAGTTCGCCGAAGCTGTAGCGGTCGGCCAGATCGGCCACGAAATCGATCTGCGTGGCGGTGGCGTCGCCCGGCGGCACGCCGGTTTTCTTCAGCGACAGCAGCACCACGGCGTAGCCCGGCACCTTGTGCGGCTTGACGTTACGCAGCAGCCAGTTGGCGAACGGCTTGCTGTCTTCGTGGCCGGCGCGCGGGTCGACTGCCGGCAGCGTGTCGTACGAAGGCGGCGCGAAGTAGGCGGCGATGCGCGCCATTTCTTCGTCGTTCAGGGTCGACGGGCTGTCCTTCAGGTCAGCCCACTCGGCTTCCACCTGACGGGTGAACTCTTCCACGCCCAGTGCCTTGACCAGAATCTTGATGCGGGCCTTGTACTTGTTGTCGCGGCGGCCGTACTGGTTGTACACGCGCATGACCGCTTCGATGTAGGTCAGCATGTGCTGCCATGGCAGGAACTCGCGCACCACGCTGCCCAGGATCGGGGTGCGGCCCATGCCGCCGCCGACCATGACCTGAAACCCGATCTCGCCTTCGGCATTGTGGACCACCGTCAGGCCGATGTCGTGCACGGCGATGGCGGCGCGGTCTTCCTTGGCACCATTGATGGCGACCTTGAACTTGCGCGGCAGCGCGGCGAATTCAGGGTGGAAGGTGCTCCACTGGCGCAATACTTCCGCGTACGGACGGGGATCGATGATCTCGTCGGCGGCCACGCCTGCATATTCGTCGGAGGTGATGTTGCGGATGCAATTGCCCGACGTCTGGATGGCGTGCATTTCCACCGAGGCCAGGTCGGCCAGAATGTCCGGCGTCTGTTCCAGTTCGATCCAGTTGAACTGGATGTTCTGGCGCGTGGTGAAGTGGCCATAGCCGCGGTCGTACTTGCGGGCGATGTGGCCGAACATGCGCATCTGGGCGGACGAGAGCAGGCCGTACGGCACGGCGATGCGCAGCATGTACGCGTGGCGCTGCATGTACAAGCCGTTTTGCAGGCGCAGCGGCAGAAATTCGGCTTCCGTCAGCTCATCGTTGATGCGGCGTTCTACCTGGCTGCGGTATTGCGCGATGCGTTCCTTGACGATGAGGTGGTCGTATTGGTCGTAGCGATACATGTGTCATCCTAAATTTTTCGGGCTGTTCCAGGGCCGGAGGTGTGAGACTCCCCCCAAACTAGCCTCAATAGTAATAAACTCTGCCTTTATTCCAAACAACTCAGAATTTATTTGCTTATATGCGTGGAAGGCATAAGCAATCTTATAAAATGCTGTCAGGCGTAAATTTACAGAATCTTCAGAAGAAATGCGGAAATGAATCTCCATCAATTACGGTTTGTGCGCGAAGCCGTGCGGCAGAACTACAACCTGACCGACGCGGCCAAAGCCCTGTTCACCTCGCAGCCGGGGGTGTCGAAAGCCATCATCGAACTGGAAGAAGAGCTGGGGGTCGACATTTTCACCCGGCACGGCAAGCGCATCCGGGGTTTGACCGAGCCGGGCCGGCTGGTGCTGGAGTCGGTCGAGCTGATCATGCAGGAAATCGACAGCCTGAAACGGATCGGCAAGGAGTTCGCGGCGCAGGATAGCGGCAGCTTCACCATTGCCACGACGCACACCCAGGCCCGTTATACGTTGCCAAAAGTGGTGCAGGCGTTCATGCAAAAGTATCCGAAGGTGCGATTATCGCTCCTTCAGGGCAATCCGCGCCAGATCGCCGAGATGGTCCAGCGCGATCAGGCCGATCTGGCCATCGCCACCGAGTCGGTGTCGGGCATTGACGGCTTGATCACATTGCCTTGTTATCAATGGGAGCATGTGGTGGTGGTGCCGCCCGACCATCCGCTGTTAAAGAGCCGCGCCGTGTCGCTGGAAGAAATCGCCAGCTACCCCGTGATCACCTACGACGCCGCGTTCGCCGGGCGCAGCAAGATCGACCATGCCTTCGAGCTGCGCGGCTTGAAGCCGGACATCCTGCTCGAAGCCATCGACGCCGACGTGATCAAGACCTATGTGGAGTTGGGCATGGGACTTGGTATCATAGCGGGCATGGCGTTCGATCCCGAACGCGACAAGAACCTGCGCGCCATTTCGGTGGGCCACCTGTTCGGCATGAATGTGTCGCGCGTGGCGGTCAAGCAGGGCGCTTATTTGCGCAGCTATATTTATACCTTCATCGAACTGCTGGCGCCGACCCTGACCCGCAAGATGGTCGAGTCGGCCATGAGCGGCACCAAAGAAACTTACGAGTTGTAAATCACATGATCACCGAACAATCTGCACAGTTTTACGCCAAGAGCGCGGCCAACCACGACCGCGTGTACGACAAGCCGGAACGCCAGGACGACCTGGAAGCCATGCGTGGCCACGTGGCCCAGGTATTGCGCGGGCACACCGTGCTGGAGCTGGCCTGCGGCACCGGCTACTGGACCCGCATCCTGGCCGAGGTGGCCGACAAGGTCGTCGCCACCGACATCAATCCCGAAATGATCGCCATGGCCGAATTGCGCAAGCTGCCGGCCGACAAGGTCACCCTGCGCGTGGCGGACGCGTGGGCGCTGCCGGACGACCTGGGCGACTTCACCGCCGTGTTCATCGGCTTCTGGTGGTCGCACGTCAAGCGCGAAGAGCAGGAGCGTTTCCTGGCCGGGCTGAAACAGCGCGTGGGTAAGGATATCTTGATTGTGCTGCTGGACGATGCGTATGTGGAAGGCAGCAGCGAAACCGTGTGCCGTACCGATATGGAAGGCAATACGTACCAGATCCGCGTGGCGCCCGATGGCTTGCGCTATGAGATTCCCAAGACCTATCCGTCCGACAGCGGCCTGCGCAAGAAGCTGGCTTCGTCGGTGCGCGAGATCAAGATCGTGCGGCTGGAATACCTGTGGCTGCTGACTTGCCGGTTGAAGTAAGCAAACGCAAGTAGACAAATTTGGGCAGCGACGCAGCAGTGAGGCGTCACCTTGCCCACAAACTGAAAAACCGTCTTTCCCGCGAAAGCGGGAATCCATACTTCGCATGATACGCGGAGGTGCTATGGATTCCCGCCTTCGCGGGAAAGACGGTTTTACGTTTTGTGGTGAACGCTCTGATCCCGAACTTGAACTTCGGGATCAGACCATCAAGCCATTAGAACGAGTGACGCACGCCCAGCGACAGGGCTTTTGGATCCGCGCCCAGCGCCGTGACTGGTGGGGTCACGTTGGTGCTGCCCGAGTTGATGCCGAACGTAGCGCGGTTGTTGTTGCGCATGTTGGCGTACGCGGCGTACACGTTGGTGCGCTTCGACAGCGAGTAGGTGTAGCCGACCGCCCATTCGTTACCCTTGGCGCCGCCTTCGATTTCGTTCTGCTGCAGTTGCAGGAAGAACTTGTTGGCGGCCATGGTGTACGACGCGCCCAGGTTGACTTGCTCGAACTTGTTGTTGGCGCCGTTCGGGTCAGCGCGGATGTAGCCGCCCTTGACTTCGAAATCGGCAAATTTGAAGCCCGCACCGACGATCAGTTCCTTGTCGTCGCCAGCAGCAACGCGCTCGAACACCTGGTAAGCGGCGCCTACGTAGACCGGGCCGTTGGTGTAAGCCGCCGACACGCCGGTCAGGTCTTGCGATGGGCCGGTCAGGGTTTCGCCCAGGCCGTGCGCCGCGCCGAAGACCAGGCCGCCGATCGAGTTGGAACGGTAGTTGACCGAGTTGCTGATGCGACGGGTCAGCTTGTTGGTGCCGAACGCGTTCAGGTTGGTACCGTACAGGCCCTGGCCCATGATGTCGGTGGCAGCTGCAACATCGGCAACCGGGGTGTAATCACGGCCGATCATCAGCGAGCCGAAGCCGCCTTGCAGACCAACCACGGCACGGCGGCCGAACAGGGCGGTATCAGCCGCGCCGGTATCCATGGCCACGCCAGCTTCGAGCTGGAATGCTGCTTTCAGGCCGTTGCCCAGATCTTCCACACCGCGAAAGCCGATACGGCTGCCGGACTGATTGCCCGAACCAACCACGGTACGGCTGCCATTGGCGGCGCCGTTGTCTTCGCGCGAGATGGCCGCATCGGCGATACCGTAGATCGTCACGCTCGATTGCGCCGAAGCGATCAGCGGAAGGGACGCGAATACGGCTGCGGCGATGATTTTACGTTGCATGAACTTCTCCATTAGTTTGCTTCAAAAGTTGCTACAAGTTGATTCAGGAATGTGCCGGCACATCTCTGTGATAAGCGCTGGTTGCTACGATGCTGCGAAGTATAGCCACAGAGTATTTCAAGTTGATGACAAAGGGGTATGTTGCATTTTCACCACAGTGCCTTGCATGGGCGCGTGACGCATGTGCACGCACGTGCCGAGGCGGGGCGGCGGGTGCCGGGTGCTGGCGCGCGCGGCAGCCGGAGACTGCTGGCGCAGGGGAGGTGGGGCGGGGGAAGCCGGGCGGGCGAAGCCGCCAGGCTCAGTGGGGATGTCAGGCGCGTGGGGTGGTCAGGCGAACGAAGAAGATTCAGGCCGTGCCGGGCGACGAGGTTTCCGGCGTTATGTCGTCGGTTGGACGCTGAGGCAGTGGCAGCACGATATCGATACGCGTGCCGGGCGGATCGTCGCCGCTGACGGTGATTTCGCCCTGCAGTCCCCAGACCCGCTCGCGCATGCCGATCAGGCCCAGCGACTGGGCTTTTTCCATGTCGCCCGGGCTGATGCCGCGGCCGTCGTCGCGGATCGAGATGAGCAGATGGCTGTCGACCCGGTACAGATACATGGTCACCTGGGTCGCGGCGGCGTGGCGCGCGATGTTGGTCAGCGCTTCCTGGACGATGCGGAAGATGGCGGTGCTGAGCGCGTCGTCCAGCCGCAGCTCGGCTTCGTCGGCGAACAGCGTGCAGGGAATGCCGTGGCGCTCGACGAAGTCGTCGCGCAAGCCCTGCAGGGCGAAGAACAGCCCGCCTTCGTCCAGCGCGCGCGGGCGCAGGTTGGTGGCGATGCGGCGCAGCGAATTGATCGCCGTGAGCAGGTTTTCTTCCATGGTGTTGATCAGGCGCGCGCTGTCGACGCTGGCCATGGGCGGCGCGCGCTTGACGCCGGTGCCATCCACAGCGGTGCCATCCACGGCGCTGCCGTCCCCAGCCTTGCCAATTGCGGGCGTACCCAGCGCGCGCTGCAGCAAGGTCAGGTCCATGCGCAGGGCGGCAAGCAGCTGGCCCAGGTCGTCGTGCAGCTCGCGGGCGATGTGGGCGCGCTCCTCTTCGCGCACGGTCTGCAGCGCGGCCGACAGCTGGCGCAGCTGGGCGTGCGAGCGGCTCAGCTTGTCCTGCACCTGCTGGCGTTCCGTCACGTCGCGCAGGATGATGGTGTAGATGGTGTTGCCGTCTTCGGCCATGCTGGAAATGGACCCTTCCAGCGGAAACGTCTCGCCGCTGGCGCGCACGCCCGTGACGGCGTAATCGGTGGCGCGCCGCCCCGCGCGGCCGGTGCCGTCGCCGAAAAAGACGATGGTGGTGTCGGCCGAGGTGGTGGGCAACGGATAGATGAACTTGGCCAGGGCGCTGCCCTGCATGGCCTCGACGGTGGTGCAGAACATGGCGGCCGCCGACGGGTTGGCCAGCACGATGGTGTGGCTGGCATCGGTGGAAATGATCGCTTCGCTGGCGTTGTGGATGATGTCGCGGCTGTGCGCCCGCGCAAAGCGGGGCCAGCGGTTGGTGGCGGACGAACGGGTGAGAAGTTGCCCGCCGACGAAGCCGAGCACGAACATGAGCGGGCTCCAGCTGCGGTAGCGGGGCGAACGCGATGCTGTCATGGGCGTGCCTGCCTGTCTCGTAGCGGGCTGCGGGTGCGGCCCAACCGACAGGATAGCGGGATCGCGCAAGGCGCCGATTGACTGCGCACAATCGGGCGCCGTTTAACCCCGCGCCGCGCCGCCCGGATGCCGGCGCGGCCGCGGCCGCGCGCTTACATCTGCTTGAACAGGTGCAGGAAACTGCGGCTCACTTCCAGCTTGTCCGGTTTGCCCTTGATCAGCACCAGGTGGCGGCCGCGGATGTCGCGCGTGACCCCTTCGATGGCGTTGACGTTGACCAAAGTGGCGCGGTGAATTTGCCAGAACAGCGACGGGTCCAGTTCCTCGGCCAGGTCGCGCACCGGTTTGCGGATCAGCGCTTCGAATTTTTCCGTCTGCACGCAGGTGTATTTTTCGTCCGAGCGGAAAAACAGAATGTCCTCGACCGGGATCATGCGCAGGTCCGAGCCGATGCTGGCCTGGATCCACTGCAGGTACTGGGGCTTGGGCGCGGCCATTTTTTCGGCCAGCTGCGACAGCATGGCGGTGACGCTGTCGGCCACGGCCACCGCTTCGCGCGGCTTGTCGAGGCGCTGCTTGAGGCGCTCGACCGTCACTTGCAAGCGCTCCTGCTCGGGCGGCTTGAGCACGTAATCGATGGCCCCGCGCTCGAACGCTTCGACGGCGTACTGGTCATACGCGGTGACGAACACGATATTGCTGTTGGTGCCAATCTCGCGCGCCGCATCCATGCCCGTCTTGCCCGGCATGCGAATGTCGAGAAAGGTCAGATCGGGCTTGAGCTCGCTGACCAGGGCGATGGCTTCCTCGCCGTTCTTGGCCTCGCCGACGATCTGCAGTTCGGGCCACACCTGGGTCAGGCGCATGCGCAGCTGGTCGCGCATCAGTCTTTCGTCGTCGGCAATGATTGCGGTAGGCATGGTCAGTGATGGCTGAGGAGTGAAGAACGATTATTCATCGGATCGCTGTATATATCAACATGTTTATCGGATTGCTATCGGGTTTTGCTGCGCTGAATGCACTGGCGGCGTCCCCGCCGGTGCGGGCATCGCCCTTGATCGTCGCCCGGTGTCAGCGCGCGCTCTGGTACGGCACCTCGATGGTGGCGATCACGCCGCTGGGCGAATTGGCCGCGATATGCAGCTGGCCCTGGTCGCCATGCAGCAGCTTGAGCCGTTCACGGATGGTGGGCAGGCCCAGGCCAGTGCCGTCGCTGGGCACCACCCCGAAGCCCACGCCATCGTCGGCGACGGTCACGCGCAGCTTGGCGCCGGCCACTTCCGCGACGATCTTCAGGTGCCCGCCCTCGCTCTTGCATTCAAGGCCGTGCTTGATGGCGTTTTCCACCATCGATTGCAGCATCATGGGCGGGAAGGCGGCGTCGCGCAGCGAAGCGGGAATCTGCATGTCCACCGTCAGGCGCTCTTCCATGCGCATCTTGAGCAGGTTCAGGTACGCCTGCACCATGTCCGCTTCGCGTCCCAGGTTGGTGACCACGGCGTTGTCGCGCATCTGCGGCAGCACCGCGCGCAGGTACTGGATCAGGCTGCGCTGCATGGCCGAGGCGCGCGGCGGGTCGGTCTCGATCAGGTATTCCACCGAGGCCAGGGTGTTGAACAGGAAGTGCGGCTCGACCTGGGCCTGCATCATCTGCATCTTGGTTTCCGACAGCTGGCGCTGCATGGAGGCGCGCTCGGCGGCGGCGTTGGCGGTCTGGGTTTCCGCTTCGGCGCGCTTCTTGCCGCCCACCAGCGCCTTGGTGCCGAACAGGGCCAGCAGCAGCAGCGACACGAAGCTCAGGAACCAGGTCGACGCCTGCTCGTGATAGCGGGTGACTTTTTCCTCGGCCTTGTTTTCGACCGCTTCCTCGATGGCGTTGGACAGTTCTTCGCCGATCTGCGGCGGCAGTTTGATATGAATTTCTTCGATCGGTGGCGCGGGCGGCGCCGGTGGCGCCGGCGGCACGGCCGGCTTGGCGGCGCCGGCACCTGCGTCGGCCTCGGGCGCTTCGGCAGCTTCGGGCGCCGGGGCAGCCTCGGGGGCTTCGGCGGCCTCGGGCGCTGGGGCAGCTTCAGGGGCGCCGGGTACGCCGGAGACGCCGGGCGCGCCGGGCGCGTCGGCTGGCGTGGCCGGCCCACCGTCTGGTGCTACGGCTTTCTTCTTGCGCGGGTTGAAACGGATGCCCGTGTCGTCGATCAGAATATCCACGTCGCCCCGGCTGTCGCGTTCCGAGCGCACCACGATTTCCGACGAGGTGCCGGAGAACAGTTCCTCTTGCAGGATCGAGGCGGCAATCAGCGCCAGTGCTGCGAACAGGAAGAACTTCCACCACGACAGCTGGGTGACCCAGGTGGTGATGGCGTCGAAACCGCGGTGGAGCACGGCCAGCAGCGAGGAAACCTGTCGTTGAAGAGCGCTGGGGGCGGGCATGGGGCGTATCCGTATCAAGATCGTTGTAATGAGGCGAGTGTAACTGCTCCACCCGCGGCCGCGCCACATCCGTGGCGGCTAATGAGCACATTGCAACGTTAAGCGATACGGGGCCGCGCCGCGCGCTGTTTGCGACAGGCTGCAAGAATGTAGGAACAGACCGGTAGGAACAGACCGGCAGGGGTAGGAACAGACCGGCAGGAACAGACCGGCAGGAACAGACGGGCAGGAACAGACCGGCAGGAACAGGCCGGCAGAACGTGCCCGGCAGGACGCCGGTGGCCACCGACTCCTATGCCGGCACCGCACCACCGAGAAAATCCTGCAGCGCTTCGCGGCTGAGCGGCTCGCTGTAGCAGCGCCCCTGCAGCTCGTCGCAGCCGAGCGACTTGAGGAAATTCATCTGGTCCACCGTCTCGACGGCGTAGGCCACCACGCCGATGCCCAGGTTGTGGCCGATGTCGATGCAGGTGCGGGCCATGTCGCCGGTGCGCGTCTTGCCCCCGTCCTCGCCGTCCGACGTGGACATATGCGACTGGTTCATCTTGATGTGCCCGATCTGATGGGTGCGCAGGTAGTTCAGGCTGGTCACGCCATCGCCGAAGCGGTCCACCGTCAGACGCATGCCGCGCTGGCGCAGCTGGCCGGCCAGCTCGTGGCTCAGGTGCATATTGCGCACCAGCTGGTCCTCGCGGATTTCCAGCTCCAGCGCCGACGGTGGCAGCGCGGCCGCGTCCAGCGCCTGCGCCACCCGGTCGATATAGTCGTACTGGCTGAACTCGCGGTACGACGCATTGATGGAGACGGGCAGGTCGGGCAGCCCGCGCGCGCGCAGGTCGGTCAGCAGGGTGCAGGCGTGGCGCAGCATGCGCTGACCGATCGGGATGATCAGGCCGTTTTCTTCGGCGTCGGCCAGAAACGCTTCGGGCAGCAGCACGCCGCGCTGCGGATGCCGCCAGCGCAACAGCGCTTCGATGCCCACGGTCTGCCCCGTGTGCAGGCTCATGCGTGGCTGGTAGACCAGGAACATTTCATCCATTTCCAGCGCCACCCGCATGGCCGCTTCCAGCGCCTGCTTGGCTGCGACGCTGGCGCGCATGTCGTCGGAATAAAAGTGCACGCCGCTGCGCCCGCTCGCCTTGGCGTGGTACATGGCCGCGTCGGCCGCGCGCACCAGGTCAAACGCATTGCCGGCGTCGTCGGGAAAAATGCTCACGCCCATGCTGGCGCCCACCGGAATGTCGGCGTGATTGAACACCACCGGCTCGAGCATGCTCTGGCGCAGGCGCTCCAGCATGTTGAGGGTGAAGCGCAGCGACGGCTGGTTGGTCAGCACCAGCACGAATTCGTCGCCCGACAGGCGCGCCACGGTGTCGCTGTCGCGCACCGAGGCTTGCAGCCGGCGCGCCACCGCCGTGAGCACTTCGTCGCCGGCGTCGTGCCCCAGCGTGTCGTTGATCTGCTTGAAGCCGTCCAGGTCGACCAGCACGGTGGCCACCATGGTCTTGTTGCGCTGGGCGATGTGGATGGCTTGCTCGAGCCGGTCCCACATCAGGTTGCGGTTGGCCAGCCCGGTCAGGGGATCGTGGGCCACTTCGTGTTCCAGCAAGGCGGTGTGATGCTTGAACGCGGTCACATCGTTGAGCACGCCGATGTAATGGGTCACCTCGCCATGCTCGCCATGAACGGGGGTGATGGCCAGTTCGTTCCAGAATATGTCGCCATTCTTGCGGCAGTTGCGCAGTACCACGCGGGTGGCCTGGTGCGCCGCGATGGCGTCGCGCAGGCGCGCGCGCTCGTCCTCGTCCAGGCCGGGAGCTGCCATGAAACGGGCATCGCGGCCCACTGCCTCGGCCTCGGTATAGCCGGTGATGCGTTCGAACGCGGGGTTGACGTACTCGATCGGGTTGTCGCGCCCGTCGCAGCGGGCGATGACGATGCCGCTGTTGGACGCGTGCAGGGCCCGTTCGCGCACGCGCAGGCGCGCTTCCTGGGCGTGCCGCTGCGACGCGTCCAGCCCCATGCCGCACAGGTAATACACGCCGCGGCAGGAAATGCGCGTGCCGCACATCAGGTAGGGCGTGACCTTGCCGCTCTTGCTGATGTAGTTGGCTTCCACCAGCACTTCCTTGCCTTCCTCGAACACGCTGCGGATCTTGTCGGCCACGATCAGCCGCTCTTCGGCATTGAACATGTCGAGCGCGTTGGCCTTGGCCAGTTCGGACGCCGACATTTCGGCCACTTGTTCGAGCCGGCTGTTCCACAGCACAAAATTGCCCGTGCGGCTGAGCACGTAGAAGGTGCCAGCCAGCGCGTCGACGATGCCGGCCAGCGGGGTCTGGCCGACGATGGCCGATTCGGACAGGTTACGGTCGAGCATGGTGGTGAAGTAGGCGATGCAGCCCTGGCTGTTGCCCTGCGCATCGAGCTGCGGCACCAGCGTGAGTACCGAAGGGTTGATGCCATGCTGGCGGGTGATGATGGCCACCTGCAGCGCATCGGCCTGTTGCGGCAGGCGCGGCCAGCGTTGCAGGCACTGCTCGCGGGCGTCGTTGGCCAGCAGCGACACGATGGGTAGGCCCACTGCTTCGCGGGCGGACATGCCGAACAGCGTGGCGCTGCCGTCGTTCCAGGAGGTGATCCGGCCGTCATGGTCGGTCAGGAACGCGGCATGGGCCACCGGTTTGCTTATGATCATCAGGACCTCGCGGGGAGACCAGCGGACTTCGCTACTGGCAGGTATCGATTGGACCGTTGATGCCGGCATGCGTTCAGTTACGGGACGAAAAAAAGCCACGGCAAGCGTGGCGTTTTTGTTCCATCGCGCTCAGACGGCGCGGCGAGGGTGTCGCGCAGCGACTCAGGCGGCGACGACTTCCTCGCGCGCCGGCATGGCGATCTGGTTATCCACGCTGAACAGGTAATCGTTGAACACATGCTCGGCCGACAGCATCTGGTAGCGGCCGTCGTCCAGCTTGTGGGTGGTGTCCTTGAGGCGATAGGTATAGTGGCCGCAGGTCCAGCAATTGAAGTTGCGCATGTGCGTGCACAGGCAAGTCTTGTCCATCACCACGATGGTCTTGCTGTCCGGATTGGCCAGCACTTCGCGATTGTACGAATTGATGTACGAACAGTTGCCGGTTGCGTCCAGCAGATAGCCGTACGACTCGCAGCCGGGGCGGATGCCCGAGCCGATCGCCGGCGTGCTTTTCAGCATGCGCATCGGATAGCCGGTCGGCGAGACGCCGTTGACGATGATGTCGTCTTCGGTGGCGCGCACGTATTCCTGCTTGACGCTGTCGGGCAGGCCGCACTCGTGGGTCATGGTGAAGCGGGTCGCCACCTGCACGCCGCCAGCGCCTTTTCCAGGAAGCCGACCGCGTCCGAGCCGGTAAAAATACCGCCGGCGGCGATCAGCGGAATGGTCAGCTGTTCGGCGCGCATGAAGGCGTGGATCTCGTCCATGATGGTGTGCAGGTCGTACTCGGCCCAGTCCATGCCGAAGCCCAGGTGGCCGCCGGCCAGGGGGCCTTCGACGATGATGAAATCAGGTAATCGGTTGAGCTTGGAAATCTTGCGCAGGAACAGTTGCAGCGCGCGAACGGAGGACACGATGATGCCCAGCTTGGCGTCGCGAAAGCGCGGGTGGTCGGCGATCAGGGCGAACGAGCCCAGGTGCAGGCCTGCCGACATGGTGATGCCGTCGATACCCGCGTCGAGGGCGGCCGTCAGGCGCGTGCGCAAGGTTTCGCGCGGCGAGTTCATGGTCAGCTTTTCCATGCAGTTGACGAAAATGAGGCCATCGCCCTTTTTCGCCGCCATGGTCGCGCCCACGTGCAGGGCGGTCGCTTCGGCCAGCCGGCCCAGGTCGAACTGCACCACGGCCTTGTCCATGTTGTTGATATTGAACTTGTACGCCTTGGTCTTTTCTTTGACGAAGCTGGTGTCGAACTTGCGGTCCGACACGTCTTGCACCATTGCATCGGAAATATGGCCGATCCCGCCCAGGCGCGCCGCTTCCAGCGCCAGCTCGGACGTCGAAATATCGACCCCCATGCCGCCGATCATGATGGGCACATAGTCCTTGTTGCCCAGACGCAGGCGGAAATCATCAACACGTTTCATTGCTAACCTTTTAGACTGCTACCATTGAACCAACTCTGCGTTACCACACTATGACAACGCCAGCTTGCGCAGCCTCAATTCTACCTTAGAGGGCTGGAAAGGCACAAAGTGCCGCGCGCCTGCTGGCCATGGGGCCGCGGGTGCTGCGCGGTCGCTGCGCGGTCGCTGCGTGTTCGCTGCGTGTTCGATACGCCGGCGCTGAAACCGGCTTAATCGCGGAAATTGTTGAATTCCAACGGCATGTCGGGCACATCCTTGCGCAGCATGGCCATGGCCGCCTGCAGGTCGTCGCGCTTGGCGCCGGTGACGCGCACGGACTCACCCTGGATGCTGGCCTGCACCTTCATCTTGCTTTCCTTGATCACCTTGGTGATCTTTTTGGCATCTTCCGTTTCGATGCCATTCTTGATCTTGATGACCTGCTTGACCTTGTCGCCGCCGATTTTCTCGATCTTGCCTTCGTCGAGGAAGCGCACGTCGACCTTCCGCTTGGTCAATTTGTTGGTCAGCACATCGCGCACTTGCGACAGCTGGAAATCGGAGTCGGCGAACGCGGTCAGTTCATTTTCTTTTTGCTCGACCTTGGCCG
>CALRYE020000005.1:0-89929 GCA_943372275.1 Janthinobacterium lividum | reverse complement strand
TCGTCCAGCAAGGCAGCAGGCAGTGGCGCCGTGCCGGCGTCCAGCAGCAATGCCGCCGGGGTGCCGTCGGGGGCGGCGAGCAGGCGGAGAAATACCGGGATCGGGGAAGCAGGCAGGGTCATTGGCGCAATTCAGGAAATACTCAGAGCAGCTAAGTCAGATAGACTTGATGTTACTCTGTGGCATCGAATTACACCATACTTTTGCGGTCCGTGTGTGGCGTTGCGTGTGGCCCGTGTGCACCTGTTATCAATCCGCCAAGCTCGCTTGCTTGCGGCGCCGGCCGGCCACCAGCGCCGCGCCCAGGGCGGCCAGCGCCAGGCTGTCGGGCTCGGAGACGAAGCGGACGGCGCCGCCGGTGGCTTCGCGCAGGAAAGCGGCATAGCTGCCCAGCACCATACCGCCGAACATGGTGCCGAAGGTGCCGGGCACCTGCCCCGGCAGGTTTTGCACGAAGGTGTTGGTGGCCATCAGCACCAGCTCGCCGCCCAGGTCGATGAACGACGGGCCGCCGGAGTCGCCGTTGGCCACGGTCGCCTCGCGCTCATTGTCCCACCCCGGCGCGCAGCGGCGCAGGTAATAGCAGAACGTGTCGTAGCCGACGCCGTCGAAGTCGGCGAAGAATACTTCCGGCCGTCCCGCGCCGCCCTCTTCGTCGTCGCCCCGCAGCGCGTCCACGTGATTTTCACCGATCCGTTTGACAAAATAACTGGGACCCACCGTGTAGCCGTCGACACCCGTTCCGGACCAGCCGTAGCCGGCCATCATGATGGGCGTGCCCAGGCTCAGTTCGGCCAGGCCGATGCGGTAGATGGCCGCGCCGGCGGGCGCGTCTTCGCCCAGCCGGATCACCGCCACATCGTCGTTGGGGCAGCTGCCCGGCCGGCCGCCGGGGCAGATGCCAAAGCCGCCGTAGCCAGGGTCGACCGACACGGCCACGGCCGCGCTGGCCACCGGCGCGCCGGCGCCGTTGAACACCACGGCCAGCTGGTTGCCCGGCGCGTGGATATCGAGGATCTTGCCCCTGCCGTTGGTATCGACGCAGTGCCCGGCCGAGACTACCGAGCGCTTGCCCACCAGCGCGCCACTGCAGATATATTGCTGGCCGCCATACGCCGCATAAATGCTGACTACACCTGAAAAGCGCGAGTCCGCCACATTCGGGTCGATCCGCCCGCTTGGGGAATCGGGCGGGGCGCCGGCCAGGAGCGTGGGGGACGCAGTGGCGCCGGTCAACAGGCCGGCATGGGCGGCAGGCGCGCCCAGCATGGTGGTCGCGGCGAGGACGCAGACAAGGAGGTGGCGGATGCTGCGTTGACCTGAAGACATGAGTTCCTTTGCAAGACAGAGGGGGGATGAAGGGTGCTACCTCTGTAAATATATCAGGAACAATATTTTTATTGCAACATTATTATTTTTGCTCTGTCAGCGTTAAGTGGACACGATCGCTGCGCGAGGCAGTAGCGCTGGGGCGGCCCACACCTAACGGTGACAGAGCCTGGTTCATCGCGATGGCTGGTGCCGATGCTGCAATGTCGTTGGCGAGCGTCGAATTCGCGTGGCTGGACAAGCGCTAGCCGTGCAGCGCAATGGCGCCGCCGCCAGGCGTCGCACCGGGCAGGAAACGGCGCAGATGATCCAATGTGCCGGGCCGCAGCATGCGTTCGCGCCACCAGCGCAGCGCCGCGCCGTCCTCGCCCACCCGCCAGGCCAGATAGAACGTTTCCGGATCGCGGCTTTCCTCGACTTTCTTCTCGACCAGGCGGCCAGCGTCGATGGCGGGCCGGGCGCAGGTCTCGGGCAGAAAGCCGAACCCCAGGCCGGCCAACTGCAGCGCGAACTTGGCCTGCATGGTGGGCACGGTCAGCGTGTCCTGGCCGAACACCAGGCCGACCGTGCGCGGCGGCAGGTTGCGCGCCGAATCCCCGACCACCACGGCGCGGTGCTGTTGCAGGTCGGTTCGGCCCAGCGGTTCCGGCATGGCGGCCAGCGGATGGTCCGGGGCCACGGCAAATACAAAGGGCATCTCGCCCAGTGCGCGGGCGACGTAGCCGCCACCGGCCGGGCCCGCTCCGGCCGCGCCGATCAGCAGGTCGACGCGGCGGTCCAGCAAGGCTTCCCATGGCCCGGACAGGGTTTCCTGCACTATGCGCAGGCGGGTCTGCTCGGCGATGGCGTAAAACGCTGTCATGTCGGCCATTAATGCCAGCGGATCGAACATCGAGTCCATGCCGATGGCCAGTTCGGTTTCCCACCCGGAGGCCACGCGGCGCACCCGGCGTTCCAGATCATGCGCCGCCTTGAGCAAAAACCGCCCTTCCTTGAGCAGCTCCTTGCCGGCGGGCGTGAGCAGCACGCGGGGACCATTGCGTTCAAACACTTGAACGCCCAAGTCATCTTCGAGCTTGCCCACAGTGTAGGAAATGGTCGATGGTACCCGGTGCAATTCCCCTGCCGCCTTGGCGAACGAGCCGCGTCGGTCGATGGCGTCGACGATTTGCAGGGCTTCCAGGCTTAATCTGAGCATTCGAAATTTTCGATCATGAGAGTCAATATTATCCGCTTTTTGTGGATGGAGTTGCAGCCTATACTTTGTACATCAACTGCACAAACAAATCGAAATAATCGATTCAACCTTCAAATCCAACGAAACGGAGTTTATCATGTTGCAATTACGTAAAAGCGAAGCCCGCGGTGCCGCCAACCATGGCTGGCTGCAATCGAAGCATACTTTCTCGTTCGGCCACTATCACGATCCTGAACAGACCGGGTTCGGCCCATTGCTGGTAATTAACGAGGACCGTGTTGCGCCGGGCCAGGGATTCGGCACCCACGGCCACCGCGACATGGAAATCATTTCGTACGTGCTGGACGGCGCGCTGGAGCACAAGGACAGCATGGGCACCGGCTCGGTGCTGCACTACGGCGACGTGCAGCGCATGACGGCCGGCAACGGCGTCAAGCACAGCGAGTTCAACGGGTCAAAAAGCGAGCCGGTGCATTTCCTGCAAATCTGGATTCAGCCCAATGTGACGGGCATTGCGCCGGGTTACGAGGAAAAGCACTTCGCTCCGGAAACCAAGCGTGGCCAACTGCGCTTGATCGCCTCCGGCGACGGACGCGACGGCTCGGTACTGATTCACCAGGATGCGGCCATTTACGCATCGATCCTCACCGATGGCGAAGCGCTCACCCATTCGCTGGCAGCGGGGCGCACCGCTTATGTGCACCTGATCCGCGGGCAACTGCGCGTCAACGGCACCGACCTGCAAGGTGGCGACGCGCTCAAGATCAGCGGCGAAGATGCCGTGGTGCTGGGCCAGGCGCGGGACGCGGAGGTACTGGTGTTCGACCTGCCGTATTAAGATTAGCGGCCGGGAGCGCGGGAGGCGCTTCACTTCGCGACCGGTCTGCCGGCGCTCCGCTCCTTCGTGGCCGGTTTGCCGGCTCGGTGAGCGATCCCGGCCTGCGCGGTCGGGGCTGCGCGGGCCGGGCGCCTGGCCGCGGCTGTCCCCCGGCAGGTAGCGGTTTAGAGCCGGCTACCCAACGGGGGGCTGGGTTTTCCGCTACACTTGCGGCTACAGCAATAGATTTGAGAATACCGCCATGCCTTCCGCAGTTACAGATGCCTTGTTGGATTACACCACGTCGTGCGCGCTGCCGACCCCTTGGGCGCAGTTCACGCTGCACGCCTTCGTCGAGCATTCGACCGGCAAGGAACACTTGGCAATGACCTTGGGTGACATCGGCGATGGCGAACCCGTGCTGGCCCGCGTGCATTCGGAATGCCTGACCGGTGACGTGCTGTTTTCCCAACGTTGCGACTGCGGTGCGCAGCTTGAAGGGGCGCTCAAGAAAATTGCCGATGAAGGACGGGGTATTTTGCTGTACCTGCGTCAGGAAGGACGCGGCATCGGGCTGGTCAATAAGATCCGCGCTTACCGTCTGCAGGAAGCCGGCGCCGATACAGTCGAGGCCAATCTGGCGCTGGGGTTTCATGCCGACGCCCGCAACTATGAATTGTGTCAGCCCATGTTCGCCCAGTTCGGCGTTACCGCGCTGCGCTTGATGACCAACAATCCGCGCAAGATCGACGCCATGGAAAAGCTGGGCGTGCGGGTGTCCGAGCGGGTGCCGTTGCTGGTGAACCGCAACGCGTTCAATAACGGCTATCTGAACACCAAGGCGGCCAAGCTGGGTCACATGATGACGCCGCTGCGCGAAACCGTCGCCGAGGATGGCGAGCTGTAAATCGGCGCGGCGTCACTGCCGCAAATCAGTTATTCTGGTGAGAACTTATAAGCTCTGTCACCGTTCGATGTGGACACTCGGCGCTGCACCGGAAGGGACGCCGGATTCCCCCACTTAACGGTGACATAGCCGATTAAAAAGGCATTGCTACCGGAAAGATTGCATGAAATTCGCTTTTTGCGTCGTGCTGATGTGCTGTGCAGGCGCCGCGGCCGCAGCCGCTCCCGCGGCGGCGTTGGCCGATCCGGCGCCAGCGGCGGCCAAAGGGGCCGTCGCGCTTCCCTCCGCGCCGCCCCGGTCGGCACCGCCCAAGGCAGTCCCCTCCCCTGCGACAGTTCTTCCTGCAACGCCTCCGCCCACCGCTGCTCCCCCTGCCGGCACACGTGCCCCATCCGCTGTGCCATTGCCGACCATCGCATTGCCCGCAGGTGTGGCAGGAGCCGATCTGCCGCCCGCCGCCACCCCGCCCGCCCCCGAAGCGGACGACAGCGCCCTGCCACCGCCCTCGACTGCCGCGCAGAAGCTCTACTCGTCGGCGCGGGCCGATCTGCTGCAGATTCGCATGTTGCTGCGCAACGGGCGCAGCCAGTCATCGGTGGGATCGGGCTTCCTGGTCGGGACCAGCAATCTGGTGCTGACCAATTACCACGTAGTGTCGCAAATGGCGCTGGACCCGGACGTGTATGCGGGCGAATACGTCGACACCGATGGCAAGAGCGGCGCGGTCGAACTGCTTGCCGTCGATGTGCTGCATGACCTGGCCGTGGTGCGCATCAACCGCAACGGCAGCGGCTTTTTCCAAGTGCCGGAAGCGCCCCTGAAACTGACCCAGGGCCAGTATCTCTATTCGCTGGGAAATCCTCTCGACCTGGGCTTTGCCATTTCCGAAGGCGCCTAC
This sequence comes from Janthinobacterium lividum, assembly GCA_943372275.1. Classification (GTDB taxonomy): domain Bacteria; phylum Pseudomonadota; class Gammaproteobacteria; order Burkholderiales; family Burkholderiaceae_D; genus Telluria_A; species Telluria_A lividum_A. The sequence continues at coordinate 84,780 of CALRYE020000005.1, read as the reverse complement.
AACGGCATCATCGCACGCAGCTTCTACGACCAGCTGATGTTCACGGGCCCGATTAACTCCGGCATGAGCGGCGGCCCCAGCGTGACGGCCAATGGCACCGTGGCCGGCGTGAACGTCTCCAAGCGGCGCGACGGCGAGTCGGTCAGTTTCCTGGTGCCCGTGCGCTATGCGCAGGAACTGCTCAAGAAGGTGGCGCAGCAGGCGCGCGCGCCCAAGGATTTCAATCCCCTGATCGGCCAGCAACTGCTGGTGCACCAGCGCAGCATGATCGACCGTCTGCTGGAACGGCCCCTGTCGATCAAGACCATGGGCCCGTACCAGGTGCCGGTTCGCGAATCGGAACAGGTTCGCTGCTGGGGCCGCTCTAACGTCAAGGCCGAAGCGGTGTTCACCGCCGACACGATCGCCTGCGCCATGGAATCGGCGATCTTCGTGTCGGAGTCGCAGCAGACGGGCCACGTGTCGATGACGCATCAGTATGTGCGCTCGGCCAGCCTGGATCCGATCCGTTTTGCCGTGCTTGCCAGCACGCTGTTCAAGACCGATAACCTGGGCACCAACCGCGACTCGCGTCTGACGGGTCCGGCTTGCAGCGAACAGTTCGTCAAGACACGCACGCTGCCCATGCGCGTGGTCACCTGCGTGCGCGCCTACCGCAAGTTTGCCGGCTTGTATAACTTCACTCTGCTGACGGCCTCTACCGACGACCCCAGCGCCAGCCTGCAGAGCCGGCTGGATATCTCGGGGGTGTCGTACGATAACGGCCTGCGCACCACGCGCGCGTTTCTGTCCGCCCTTGGCAAGGTCGCAGGCAAGGCGCGAACCCCATGAGCGGCCCGTACTTTATCGAAACGCTGGCGCGCAATGGCGACGTGCTGCATCGCCACCAGGTTGACCGCCTGCCGATCCGGCTCGGGCGCGGCTACGACAATGACTTTATCCTGGACGATGATTTCGCCGCGCCGCGCCACGCCATCATCGATGCGGATGCATCGGGCCAGCTGGTGCTGCAAGACCTGGGCACGCGCAATGGCGTGATTCATAAGGGGAAGCGCGCGTCCAGCCTGGTTGTAACGGGTGACACGGTCATGCGCCTGGGACACACCAGCGTGCGCGTGCGCAGCGCCGACTATCCCGTGCCGCCCGAACTGCCGGACCGCACCATGCACGGGTGGGAAGGCGGTCTGCCGGGCTTGGTGGGTATGCTGCTGATCGGCCTGTTTGCCGTATTTACCGTGTGGCTAAGCGACACACAGTCGTTCCAGCTGAGCCGCTATCTGCAGGCGCTGGCGTATGGCGTGGGCGCCGGGCTGGTGTGGGGCGGGGCGTGGGCGTTTGCCAACCGACTGTTCGGTCGGCATGCGCGGCTGGGACGCCACCTGTTCATTGTCGGCTGCGGCCTGCTGGCCGTGACGATGTACAAAATCGCGTCCAGCACAGCTGCTTACGCATTCTCGCTGGAGGGATTGACCCGCTACAGCTCGCACGTTGCGATTCTGATCGTCGCGGTGATGGTGTTCTTTCATTTGTCGACCGTGAAGCCGCAGCAAACCAGGCGTTTCGCCACGACCTGCCTGATCCTGGCAATACTGGGGTCGGGGCTGACACTGGTCAGCAATGAACAACGCTATGGCCGTCTGGCAGATGATTTGTACATGAATGCCCTGATGCCGCCCACGATGCGCGTCAGCCCCGACCATACGGTGGACCAATTCATGGATGAGGTAGGCAGTTTGAAAGCGCGGCTTGATCTGGAGCGGACCAAGAAGGTCAAGGACGACGGCGCGGACGACGACTGAAGCGTCACCCTGGCAAGCCCGAACAGATCGGTGACGACAGCCTGACTGTGCAGGAATGGACCGAAGCTTAAGCAGGCCTGCTTGCGGGTGCCGAGGTGCGAACGGACGGCGACTGATACGCCGCCGTCTCGCTACTGCCTGCCGCTGACTGCTGCGTGCGGTCTGCTTAGTGCTTATTGCTGAGTACGAAGTACAAAGTACAAAGTACTTAATACGCAGTACTTATTGCTACTACTTACGGTTTAATGCTTGATGCTTGATGCTTGATGCGTGATGCGTGATGCTTGCTGCTCAGTCTCGCCGCTAACTGCGTATTGCTGGCCACTTGCTGCCTTGCTAGCGCTCTGCCCTCGTACTGCCTTTTCGTAGTCCGCGCCGACCGGCCAAGTCTGTTGGCGCAACGCAGACCGGTGCGCACCCCAAGCAGCGCTGAGGCGCCATGAGCGACCCGCAGCGGGGTAGTCATTCGATCATGCAGAACAGTGGCTGCACCCTGCTGCTGCACCCCGACAGCCCGGCCCACACTGCAGGCACTGCACGCTGAACACCCTGATGGGGCGAGGCCACAGCGTGCGCCGTGCCCATTCTGACTACGACAGTGGATAACGACTGGACTGCCAGTTACGACTGCTTGCCGGTGGTGCTGGCACGACCGCCTGCGCCGCCTGCTTGTGAACCGGATACCGAACCTTGCACGCTGGCGCCGCCGGACGACACTTCACCTTGGGCGCTGCCGCCCTGGCCGGATTGCATGCTGGCGCTGCCGCGAGCTTCGGTGCTGCCATTGCTGCGCTGCGATCCATTCTGCTGGAACGGATCGGTGAAGCGGTTGATGGTGTCCTGCTGGGTACGGATGCTGCGCTCGGTTTCTTCGTTGGCGACGCGTGCCACTTCGTCGGCCAGCGCGCGCGCGGTACGGCTGGTTTCCTGCACATGCTGCTCGGTGACGCGGGCCAGTTCGACCTGCGCATCGGCGGCGACACGCGAAATATGCTGCTGGTAAGCACGCAGTTTTTCGGTGGCTGGCTGGGCGCGCGATGCGGCGGCCGACAGCGCTTCAGTCTGGCGATCTGCGGTCAGCAGTTTTTGGCCAGTGATGTTGCTTTCTTCCAGCATGGTCTGGGTCAGCTGGATGTTCAGATCGCACAGCTGCTGGAACGAACGGAACAGCGACTTGGACATGTCGTTCATGAACGACATTTGTGCGTCCAGGTGGGTACGCACGGCAGGGGTAACGGCTTGGGAGAATGGATACATAGAATGGCCTCACGTAAGTGTTGATAAAGGTTGACTCAAAAAGTAGTACCGGCATGGCGCATTCCATTGTTCCGGTGCGCCCGTCGCCGTCCTCGGGTGCGAAAACAGCAGCGGCGTCGGTGAACGCGGCAGCAGGTCTTCAGCACGAGGTACTAGGCTAGGTCCTGATCACTTCACGCCTTTGATCTGTGTCAAACGTGCTCAATACCTCCTAACGTGCAGGAAACATCTTGGTGCACCGCACCAAAATAGGCTCCCGACGACCCTTTTGTTGCCGTCGACTCCCAAAATATGGCGTTTTGACCGGATGGCGCGTGGCGCGGATTTTGCATGGCACTTGGGCATGTTCAACTCGACCGCGGTCTATATCATGCTTATCCGGAATGACCTGCTGCACTATGCCGGCCCACCCGCCCGCTCTTGCCGCATCCTGTGGATCGACAGCGCAAAATCGCTGGCGTATGTGTTCGAACTGCACAGCAAGCTGGCCCATCCGATCCTGGTGGCCTACGACAGCCTGGTGGCCGACGTGCGCGAGGGCCGCGCCGAACTGCTGCTGCGCGATCCATATGCCAGCACGGCCGATCCGGCCACCCTGCCGCCGCGCTATCTGGAAGTACGCGACCGTGCCTGGGCCATCGTGCACGCCCTCATCGCCCATGAACCGGCGATCTACCAGGCGCGCCTGCGCGGACGCCTGGTGCAGGAGCAAAGCGCCCTGCACGGCGTGACCCATCCGTCGGTGTACCGCTATCTGCGGCGCTACTGGGAGCGTGGCCAGAGTCCCAACGCGCTGTTGCCCGACTATGCCAACTCGGGCGCGCGCGGCAAGACGCGCGGCTCGTCGGCCGACGTCAAGCGCGGGCGGCCGCGCAAACCCGGCAGCCCGCCCGGGTTGAATGCCGACGCCCAGATCCGCGCCACCTTCCGCCGCGCCGTGGCCCGTTATGTCGCCACCCACGCCGAGTTCTCGCGGCGCGGCGCCTACCGCCAGATGATCGCCGACTTCTATGCGGCCCGCGATGCCCAGGAACAGCCCAGCTTCGGCCAGTTCAGTTATTGGATCGACAAGGACCATCTGGCGCGCCCCGGCGCGGACCGGCAACAGCGCTGAGCTTGCCTTGTTCCAACGCTGTCCCGGACACCGGCTGCGGCGCGGCCGGACCGTTGGGGCTGTGCGCGCGAATTGCGGGCAGGCTGTGTGCGCGTTAGATGTGGGCAGGAGCGCGCGCGTTGGATGTTGAAAGCTGTGTGCGCGTTAAGTATGGGCGGCTGTGCGCGCGTTCAGTGCGCCAGCGATGTGCGCGTTCAATGCGCCGGCTGTGCGCCCGTTCAGTGCGCCGGCCGTGTGCGCATTAGGTATGCAGCGGTGTACGCGTCAGGTATGGGCATGCCGTGCCTTAAAGGGGCGCAGGCCGGCCGAGCGCCGCGCTCAGCAATGCCGCCGGTGAGCCAACGCGACCGCCATCGACAGCCCACTGCCACCCCAGATAATTGCTCAGGTATCGGGTGGCCACGCCTCGGAAACGCCGCAGCCATTGGGTGAAGCGGCGGCGATATGCGGTGACGTTGCACAGGCGCCCGCCGCCCGGCCGACGCCCTCGCGCCGGGCGCGTCACGGCGCGATGGGACACGCCGCAGGCGCGCGCGAACGCACCATAGGCCGGATGGGCGCCGCTGACCAGCACGCTGCCCATGCCCAGCACCGGCGCCAGATGGTGCTCCAGCTGGGCGCACCGCAAGGGGGCGCGCCCGGTCACGGCGTCAACGGTGCGTCCGCCACGGTCGCGCACCACCAGCATGCACACGTGATCGCTTGACGTGCCGTCCGCGTCGCCGCCACCGCGCCGTCGCGCCGGGCGGGTGAGTCGGCGCGCGCCTTTCTGCGATTCCAGCAGGTAGGTCTCATCGGCCTCGGCAAGGCCCGTCAGCGGCACCAGCCGGTCGGCCTTGGCCCAGGTCAGAAAGCGGTGGCGCCAGCGAAAACTGGTGCTGCGGTGCACCTCGGTGCGCGCCGCCGCGCGGCGCACCGTGGCCGAGTCCAGCATGCATGCCAGGTACGGCAGCCACTTGCCTTTCTCGCGCAGGCGCGCCAGCGGCGTGCCGCTCAGCGCATTGAAGCTGCGCGCGCATTGGCAACAGCGCCAGCGCTGCAGACCGTGCGCGTGGCCATGCCGGTGCGCCGCGCGCGCACCGCACCGGGGACATGCCAACCGGTCGGCGCCATGCGCTTCGATCAGGGCGATGACCTGCTGGCGCAGCGACATGCCCCGTAGCTGCTCAGCCATTTGCCCGCGCTGCGCTCCCGACATGCTGCCAACCTGCCCGAGCAGTTGCTGAAACACGCGCGCGTCCACGAGGCCTCCGGTCTGCGGTTCGATAGCCGTCAGACTGGTTTGAGACAGAAGAGTTCAACATCTTCAGCCATCCGCCCCCGACTTAGCGCGCACAGAGCCTTTCTTTAGATCACTACCACTTGCCAAGGTAGTGCGCCGCTGACCGTGATGGTGCACCGCGTCAATTACCCCGCCAAAACAGTCGGTGCGCGCGTCCGTCTCGTCAAAACAAAGATCGTCTTGCCTGCCCCGACGAGGGCGTACCCGACCACAGTGGCCATGACGGCGCGACAATCAAGCTGACGAAATCACATTGTTTTTCGCGGCAATTTTTGATGCATATATTCAACAAGTGGCATAGCAATTGCTTTTAGGTCCAGTACACAACCACTGGATGAGGTCGGGAATGAATGGTGCGGACAAGGTAGTAACCCGGAGGGATTTTCTTTATCGCACAGCAGCCGTGGGCGGTTCGGCGCTTCTGTTAAGCACGATGAACGCCTGGGGCATGGGAATTGGTTCCACCGTGTCGGCGCCGCCTCAACTGAGCGGCACAGGCAAGGGCAAGAAAGTGGTGATTTTGGGCGCGGGCCTGGCGGGTCTGACCGCCGCCTACGAACTGGGCAAGCTGGGCTACACCTGCCAGGTGCTCGAAGCGCGCAGCTACGCCGGCGGGCGCTGCCAGACCGCCCGCAAGGGCTTCGAACTGGAAGAGCTGGGCGGCGACACCCAGCGCTGTGGCTACGACAAAGGCAACTACATCAACCACGGACCGTGGCGTATCCCGCGCCACCACCAATCCACGCTGCACTACACGCGCCTGTTCGAGGTGCCGCTGGAAATCATGGTCAACGAAAACGACCACAGCATCGTCTACCTGGACAACGCCGGCCCGCTGGGGCGCCAGCGCCTGCGTCCGGCGCAGATCAAGGCCGACATGCGCGGCCACGTGGCCGAACTGCTGGCCAAGAACATCAAGGCCAACCAACTCGACCAGCAGCTCTCCGCCGCCGACAAGTCCCTGCTGCTGGATTACCTGGTGCATGAAGGCCACCTGGAAGGGCCGGACCTGCACTACAAGGGCCGCAGCGGGCGCGGCTACACCACCAACCCGGGCGCCGGCCTGCTGCCCGGTCCCGGCGTGGCCTCGGACCCGCTGGGCTTCAAGGAACTGCTGGCCTCCAAGGCCGGCAAGGTCTACAGCGCGGTGCAGGACTTCCCCATGCAAAACACCATGTTCCAGCCGGTCGGCGGCATGGATGCGATCCCCAAGGCGTTCGAAAAGCGCGTGGGCCGCCACATCAAATTCAACGCCGAAGTACAGGCGATCAGCCAGACGGACAAGAAGGTCACCGTCAAGTACAAGGACACGGCCAGCGGCAAGCTGACGGCGATCGACGCCGACTACTGCATCTGCACCATCCCGCTGTCGGTGCTGCGCCATGTGGAGACGGATTTCTCGCCCAAGTTCAAGGACGCCATCAAGGCCGTCGCTTACGCCCCGGTCGGCAAGATCGGCCTGCAGATGAAGCGCCGCTTCTGGGAAGAGGACGACCATATCTACGGCGGCCACGTGATGACCGACCTGAAAGCGATCAACACCATCTCGCTGCCGTCGACCGGCTGGCAGGGCAAAAAAGGCGTGCTGCTGGGGTACTACCACTACTCCACCGACGCCATTGAAATCAGCGCGCTGACGCCCGCCGAACGCACCGAGTTCGCACTGGAAGCGGGCCAGAAGATTTTCCCGGCTTACCGCTCCTCGTTCGAGAGCAGCTTCTCGGTCGCATGGCACCGCGTCAAGTACAGCCTGGGCGGCTGGGCCGAGTGGACCGAGAGCAGCCGCGCGCAGGCCTACCCCATTCTGAATGCCGGCGAAGGGCGCGTGCTGCTCGCCGGCGAACACCTGTCGTACCTGACCGGCTGGCAGGCCGGCGCCATCGAATCGGCATGGCAGCAGATCGAAGCACTTCACAAGAGGGCCACCGCATGAAATACCGCTATCAACTGATCATCGCGCTGGTCTGCCTGGCGCGCGTACCGACCAGCTTCGCCGCGACGGAAGGCGTGGACGGCAAAGCCATCTACACCAAGAACTGCGCGGCCTGCCATCAAGCGACGGGACGCGGCATCCAGGGCGCCTTTCCGCCATTGGCCGCCAGCGCCTTCGTGACGGGCGCGCAAACCGAGGTGGCCACCGTGCTGCTCAAGGGCCGCGGCGGCATGCCCGACTTCAGCGCCAGCCTGAACGACGCCCAGATCGCCGCCGTGGTGACGTATGCGCGCACCAGCTGGGGCAACAAGGCCACGCCGGTCACCGACGCCGAAGTGGGCACGCTGCGCGCGTCGCTGGGCATAGCGCCGGCCACCGGCAGCCGGCTGGCCAACAAGCACTGACCAAGCCCCTACTGAACCGCCCGACTCTGATCAACCCCCATTCTTCACTCGCAAAAGGCCGACCATGACTCAAGCTTTCAAACGTACCCTCGGCGCCCTGCTGGCAGGCGCACTCCTTAGCGCCTCGGCGGCGCATGCACAGACCGCGGCAGCGCCGGCCGCCAAGGCCCCGATGGCCGGTCCCGGCGACATCGTGCGCCACAAGATTCCCGGCTCCGACTTCCCCATCGCGCTGGCCGTGACGGTGCCTTCCACGGCCACCATCACCTTCGTTAGCGGCCAGGTGCCGCCGGTGGTCGACAAGGCCGCCGATCCGATGTCGCTGGCCGCCTTCGGCAACACCAAGACCCAGACCATCGGTGTGCTCAACAAGATCCGCGACATCCTCACGCCGTTGGGTATGACCATGGCCGACGTGGTCAAGATGCAGGTGTTCCTGGTGGGCGACCCGGCCAAGGCCGGCAAGGGCGACACGGCCGGCTTCATGGAAGGCTACACCCAGTTCTTCGGCGGCACGCAACCCAACCTGCCGGCGCGCGCCGTGTTCCAGGTGGCCGCGCTGAGCAACCCGGGCTGGCTGATCGAGATCGAGGTGGTCGCGGCGAAAAAATAAGCGCGTCGGATACCCAGGCAGCAAGGCAATCAAGGCAAACCAGCAAGGCAATGCACTACCCCCGTGGGCCCACCGGCCCTATCGAATTCAACGTAAAGCGCGCCGACCAGGCGCGCGAATAACGATTTTTTAAAGTTCATAAAACGAAGGGATCTTCCATGCACAAGGCCATACTCAATTCCGGCGCCATCGCCGTACTGCTGCACACCGGCCTCGCTCACGCCAACGCGGCGCCCGATGAACCTGTTGGCGTCGGCGAGCCAAGCCTGTCGACCGGCGTGGTGATCGTCACCGGTACCCGCGCCACCGGTCTGAAAGTGGAAAACAGCGCCTCCCCGGTGCAAGTGCTCGATGCCAGCTCGCTGGCGCGCACGGGCCAGCCCGACCTGATGCAGGCGCTGGCGCAAAATCTCCCCTCGTTCAACGCCCAGGCCTTCGGCAGCGACATGGCCAACATGACGCTGTCGGCGCGCCTGCGCGGCCTGTCGCCGAACAACACGCTGGTGCTGGTGAACGGCAAACGCCGCCACACCACCGCCAACCTGGCCGTGCTGGCCGGCGCCTTCCAGGGCGGCGCGGCAGCCGACTTGAACTACATCCCCGTGGCCGCCATCGATCACATCGAAGTGCTGCAGGATGGCGCGGCCGCCCAATACGGCACCGACGCCATCGCCGGCGTGATCAACATCATCTTGAAGAGTAACTACCGCGGCACCAGCGGCAACATCAACGGCGGCGGTTACCAGGACGGCGGCGGCCATACCGGCGACGCGACCGCCAACATCGGCCTGATGCCGTTCGAGACGGCTTACCTGAGCCTGACGGCCGAGAGCAAGTACCACGGCTTTTCCAACCGCGGCGGCATCGATCCGCGCGTGATCGATCCGGCCACGCTGGCTGCCATGCCGAACCTGCTCAACGCACCGGGCTATCCGAAGCTGAACAAGATTTCGGGCGACGCCCAGTACCGCGCCCACACCGCCGCGGCCAACTTCGGCTTCGACCTCGGTCCCGACACCTCGTTCTACAGCTTCGCCACCTACGGCAAGAAGGAAGCGCGCGCCTACGAGAACTACCGTATGCCGAACCGCATGCCGACCATCTACCCGAACGGCTTCAGCCCGCTGGAGACGTTCGACGAAGTCGACTACGCGCTGACGGTGGGCGTGAAGGGCAAGTTCGGCGGCGGCTGGAACTGGGATCTGTCCAGCACCTACGGCAAGGACGTCGCCAAGCTGGGCGTGGCCACCTCCGGCAACGTCTCGCTGCTGGCCGACACCGGCAGCACGCCGCAGACCTTCAAGGCCGGCCAGTTCAAGGCCAGCCAGTGGACCAACAACTTCGACATCAACCGCGAGTTCGAAGTGGGCGGCTTCACCCCGATGACGCTGGCGCTGGGCCTGGAGCAGCGCCGCGACACCTACGAGATCGTGGCCGGCGACGCCGCGTCGCGCTACAAGGAAGGCTCGCAGTCGTTCCCGGGCTTTTCGCTCACCGACGCCGGTGCGCACAGCCGCGACAACAAGGCCATCTACATCAACGTGGCCGGCAAGCCGGTCGAAGGCCTGACGCTCGACGTGGCCGCGCGCTACGAGAAGTTTTCCGACTTCGGCAATGCCAAGGTCGGCAAGCTGACCAGCCGCTACGACTTTTCGCCGATGGTGGGCCTGCGCGGCACCTACAGCAATGGCTTCCGCGCGCCAACCCTGGCCGAGCAGTTCTACTCGGCCACCAACGTCTCGCCGCGCAGCGCGTTCGTGCAGCTGGCGCCGAATTCGGCCGGCGCGCGCCTGGTCGGCGTCAATGGCCTGAAGCCTGAAGCGTCGACCAACCTCTCGGCCGGTATCGTGCTGAACATGCCAAGCGGCGTGGTCGTGACGCTGGACGCCTACCAGATCGCCATCCGCGACCGTATCGTGGGCAGCGGCTCGCTGTACGGCTCGGGCGGTGCGGTCAATTCGCCGGCGGTGACGGCGGCCATTCTGGCCAACGGCAACGTGCTCGATCCAACCGTGGTGCAGACCGGTATCAACATCTTCACTAACGGCATCAACACGCGCAGCCGCGGCATGGAGTTTGTAGCGACCCTGGCCAGCAGCTACGGCCAGTACGGCAAGGTGGACTGGTCGGCGGCCGCCAACTACAACCAGGTCAAGGTCACCAAGATCAACCAGGCGCCGACCCAGGTGCAGCCGCAGACCCTGCTCGACCAGACCGCCATCTCGCACATCGAAACGGCCTCGCCGAAGATGCGCCTGAACCTGGGCGCCCTGTGGCGCTACGGGAACTGGACGGTCAACCTGCGCGAAGCGATCTACGGCAAGTCGTCGGAACTGCAATCGGGCGATGGCGCGAAGTACTACGAGAACGTGATCAAGACGAAGGCCATCACGGATCTGGAAATCAGCTACAAGCTGAGCCCGACGTGGACCCTGTCGGTGGGCGGCAACAACGTGTTCAATGAGTATCCGGACATGGTCAATGCCGATCTGCTGGCCGAACAGCGCGCCAATCTGGACAACGCCGCAGTGACGATCTATCCGGGCTTCTCGCCGATCGGGATCAACGGCGGGTACTACTACGCGCGCGCCAGCTTCAAGTTCTAAGCACGAGCCTGGAAACGTCAACGTTCTAACCACGAACCTAAAAACGTCACTAAGTTCTAACCACGAAACCTGAAACCGTCATCCTCGCGAAAGCGAGGATCCATGCTGAGGTGACCTGATCAGCGTTCTATGGATCCTCGCGTGCGCGAGGATGACGGTTTTTAGGTTATCAGCTCCGGTGCGCAGCTCCGGTGCGCAGCTCCGGTGCGCAGCTACGGTACGCATCTAGGCTGCGAAATTATTGTGCCGTTACCGCGTCGAGGCATCCTTCGGTTTGCGCTTATTCAAGCACTCGCTGCCATCGGCTCGCCACAATCCTTGCAGTACTTCGCATCCACATCATGCCCTTCGGTCAGACATGCCGGACAGGTGCGCACCGCCGGCTGGCGGCCCAGCCGCTGCGAGGTCATCTCGGCCGTCACAATCCCCGTCGGCACCGCCAGTATCCCCCAGCCGATCAGCATCATGAACGAGGCGATCATGCGCCCCAGCGGCGTTTGCGGCGTCAGGTCGCCATAGCCGACCGTGGTCATGGTGACGGTGGCCCAGTACATCGCCACGGGTATGCTGGTGAAGCCGTGCTCCGGCCCCTCAACCACATACATGATGGTACCGAAGATGAGCACGGCCATCACCACCACCGATAGAAAGATCAGGATCTTGCGCCCGCTGGCTTTCAGCGCCTGGCCCAGCCGCACATACTCGTTGATGTACAAGGTCAGCTTGAAGATGCGGAAGATACGCAGCAGGCGCAGGATGCGGATGTCCAGCAGCGCCGAGGTCTCGGGCATGAACAGCGACGCGTACGCCGGCAGGATCGAGATCAGGTCGATGACGCCGAAAAAACTGGTGGCGTAGCGCAGCGGCCGGCGCACGCAGCACAGGCGCGCGATGTACTCGGCGGTGAACAACGCGGTGAAGATCCACTCGACGATGTTGAGATGCCCGCCCACCCGCGTGGACACGGACGGAATGCTGTCCATCGTCACCGTGACGATCGACAGCAGGATCACCCCCACCAGTATCACATCGAAATTGCGGCCGGCGGTGGTGTCGGCCTCGAAGATGACGGTGTAGAGCCGCTTGCGCCAGCCGCTGTCGGGCTTGCCGAATATGGGCGGCGCTTCGGCTTTGATGATGGGCTTGGATGCTGCCTGCTCGGGCGCGGCCTTGGTGGTGTCATTCATAATCAAACCAGCATAGCACGCGCGCCGGCCACCTCAAGGTCTGTGGCTTCAGTCGGACAGGCGCTCCACCCAGGCGGCGTAGGCGTCGATGAAGGTTTGCAGGAAGGCTTTGGTGCTGTCGTTGGTCAGCTCGTCGCCTTCGTACGCCTTGGCGATATTGCTGATGTAGGCTTCGGGCTGCTGCATGGCCGGCATGTTCAGAAATACCAGCGACTGGCGCAGGTGGTGATTGGCGCCGAAGGCGCCCTGGGCGCCCGGCGTCACGCTGACCACCGCGCACGGCTTGCCGTTCCAGGCGCTGGCGCCGTACGGACGCGAGCCGACGTCGATGGCGTTCTTGAGCACGGCGGGAATCGAGCGGTTGTATTCGGGTGTGCAGAACAGCACGCCATCGACCGACTTGATCTTGTCGCGAAATTCCACGTAGGTCGGCAGCGGCGTGTCGTCCTCGTCCTGGTTGTACATGGCCAGCTGGCCGATCTCGACGATCTCCATGTCCAGCGTGGGCGGCGCCAGCAGCATCAGTGTCTTGGCGACCTTGCGGTTGTAGGAGTCCTTGCGCAAGCTGCCGACAATCACAGCGATCTTTTTGGTGGCCATAGTGGTGATCCTTTCGGTGGGACGGTTGGGTGAGCGATCTGAATCAGGGAAATATTAACAATATTCTCATGATCGTGTTGCCATATTTAAATCCGCCCCCGTCGGAACTCCGCCAGAAAGCGCTTGGCCTGGGCCGCCGTCAGCACCACCACCGGGTCGCCATGCCACGCGTACAAAAAATGCGGACCGCCGAGACGGTCGGTCAGCTTGGCGTTGAGCAGAAAGCGCGTGCCGGCCGGGTACCGGGCCGGGTCGGTCAGGCGCCGCGAGCACTGCACCGGCAGCGAGGGCGCGAACGCCTGCCCCGGGATGGGATGAATGCGCAGCGCCCCCGTGCGCGGATCGGCGACCGAGTGCACCGCCACTTCCCGATAAGCCCAGCTGTCGCGCGCCACCGCTTAGGCCTTCGCCGCGACCGGCACCGCGCGCACCACGTGGGCCTCGCGGATCGGCAGATTGATCAGCGCCGCGGCAATCGCCAGCACGATGTCCGCGTACCACATCCAGGTGTAGTCGCCGTAGGTGACGAACGACAGTCCGCCCAGCCAGGCGCCGAAGAAGCCGCCGATCTGGTGCGACAGCAAGGTCAATCCGAACAGCGTGGACAGGTAGCGCGTGCCGAACAGCTTGCCGACCAGGCCGGCCGTGGGCGGCACCGTGGCCAGCCAGGTAAAGCCCAGCGCGGCGGCCATGATATAGAACGTCAGCGGCGTCTTGGGCGAGAACAGATACACCACGATGATCAGGGCGCGGCTGGCATACATCAGCGCCAGCAGCGACTTCATGCGATAGCGCGTCGACAGCGCCCCGGCGGAGAGGCTGCCGGCAATGTTGAACAGGCCAATCAGCGCCAGCGCCGTGGCCGACACGCTGGGCGACAGGTTGCACAAGGCCACTTCGCTGGGCAGGTGGGTGACCAGAAAGGCGATATGAAAGCCGCAGGTGAAAAAGCCCGCGTGCAGGCACAGGTAGCTGCGGTCGCGCATGGCGATGCCGATCTGCTTTTTCAGGCCCATGCCGGGCGCCGGCGCCGGCGCTACTGGCGCTGCCGGGTCCACCTTGGCCAGCCCTGCCCCTTTGCGCAGCGGCCAGGCCAGTGGAATGGTCAGCAGGGTGGTCGCGGCCATGGTCAGCATGGCCACCACCCAGCCGGCGCCGTTGATGATCGCCTGCATCAGCGGGGCGAACACGAACTGGCCGAACGAGCCGCCGGCGTTGATGAAGCCGGCCGCGAACGGCCGCCGCGCGGCCGGCAGGCGCTGCGCGGTGGCGCCGATCAGGATCGAAAAGCTGCCCGCCCCCGCGCCCGCCGCGCTAAGAACCCCCAAGGTCATCATCAAGCCCCACTGCGAAGTGACGAACGGGGTCAGCGCCAGGCCCGCCGCCAGCAGGAAGGCGCCGAAGATGATGACCTTGGCCGAGCCCCACTTGTCGGCCACGGCGCCGAACACGGGCTGCGCCGCGCCCCAGACGAACTGCCCTACCGCCATGGCCAGGCTGATGGACGCGACCCCCAGGCCCGTGGAGGTATTAATGGGCGACATGAACAGGCCCGTGGTCAGGCGCGCGCCCATGGTGATCATCAGGATCGCCGCGGCGGCGAGTATCAGCAGCCACGCGGCGCGCGGCGTCATGTCAGTCTGGTTGGTCATGGTCAAGATCCTCGGTGAGTGGCGCGACGCGTTGGGCGGTAATGTCGAGCTGGACGTGCAGCGCGTCCAGCGCCTCGCTCCCCAGCAGTTGTTCGAAGGCGTACTCGGCGCCCTGCCACGCCACGTAGGCCTGTTTCAGCTTGGCGCGGCCGCTGGCGGTGATGGTAACGATGCGCTGGCGGCTGTCGGCGCCGGGCACCAGTTCGATCCAGCCCGCTTCGGCGAGCGGCTTGAGGTTGCGCGTGAGCGTGGTGCGCTCCAGGCCCAGGTCGTCGGCCAGTTCGGCCAGCGGCTGGGCTTCGCGGGCGGCGTGGGCCAGCACGCTGTACTGGGTGGTCTTCAGACCCACCGTGGCCATGTGCTGGTCGTACAGGCGCGACACGGCGCGGGTCAGCTTGCGCATCTTGAAGCAGGTGCAGGAGAGCCGGGTTGGACTGGGCATAGGGCTTGACCTTGAGAATAGGTGCAGGTACACGTAATGGCGCAATTATAAGGTCAAAATGGCGCCTGTGTTCATGTCGTCTTCAAAATATTGACTAGCCTGCACGGCGCGAGGATACTCGACGCAGTCAACGTCGACCACTCACCACCGGAGGTTGTAGTGCCCAAGAACGTCCCGCTATTCATTCTCAGTCTGGCCGCAATGGCCGTCCCGGCAGCCGCCGCCGAGTCCGTTCCCACCTTCGACACCAAGCGCCTGTCGCAGCACGTCAAGGTGCTCGCCTCCGACGCCTTCGAAGGCCGCGCGCCCAACACGCCGGGCGAGGTGAAGACGGTCGACTACCTGGTCAAGCAGTTCAAGGCGGCCGGCATCGCGCCGGGCGGGGATGTGCTTGAAGGTAAAGCCGGAAAATCCGGCAAGCGCGGCTGGACCCAAAACGTGCCGCTGGGGCGCTTTGAAATCACAGGCCCGCTCACGCTCGCGGTCAGCGATGGCAAGCAAACCCAGACGCTCACGCAGGGCGCCGAGATCGCCGTGCGCGCCGCCATGACGGGCAAGCGCGAGGTCGACTTCGCCAACGCGCCGCTGGTGTTCGTCGGCTACGGCGTAACCGCGCCCGAGCGCAAGTGGGACGACTTCAAGGGTGTCGCCCTGAAAGGCAAATTGGCCGTGGTACTGATCAACGATCCGGACTTCGAAACGGGCCAGGGCGACTTCGGCGGCAAGGCCATGACCTACTACGGCCGCTGGACCTACAAGTACGAAGAGATGGCGCGGCGCGGGGCGCTGGGCACCATCATCGTGCACGAAACGGAGCCGGCCTCGTACGGCTGGCCGACGGTGAAGAACTCCAACACGAATGTCATGTACGACATCGTGCGCAAGGATCCGGGCGCGTCGCACGCGCCGATGGAGGCGTGGATACAGCGCGACACCATCGCCGACCTGTTCAAGCGCGCAGGGCTGGACTTCGAGGCGGCCAAAAAGCAGGCCCAGTCGCGTGAATTCCAGCCGGTCGAACTGAAAGGCATCACGCTGTCGGCCAGGTACGCGGTCGACACCCAGGTGATCAATTCCAGCAACGTCGTCGGCGTCGTCAAGGGACGCACCCGGCCGGACGAATACGTCGTCTACAGCGGGCATTGGGACCATCTCGGCATCGGTGCGCCGGACGCCAAAGGCGACACCATTTACAACGGCGCCATCGACAACGGCACGGGCCTGGCGTCGCTGATCGAACTGGCGCGCGCGTTCAGCAAACAGCAACCGCAGCGCAGTGTGGTGTTCCTGGCGTTTACCGCCGAGGAAAGAGGGTTGATGGGGTCGGAATACTACGCCAGCAATCCGGTCTACCCGCTGGCCACCACAGCGGCCCTGATCAACATGGATGGGCTCAGCCCGACCGGGCTGGCGCGCAATTTCAGCATCTCGGGTTCGGCCAAGCTGGACCTGCTCGACCAGCTGGTAGCCAAAGCCGCACAGGCGAAGGTGACGTACTCGCCGGAGCCCAACCCGCAGGCGGGATACTTCTTCCGGTCGGACCACTTCCCGCTGGCCAAGCGCGGCGTGCCGGCCATCTCGTACAAGGTCGGCGACGACCTGGTTGACGGTGGCAAGGAGGCGGGCGCCAAGCTGCAGGCGGCGTACCGGTCCAACAGTTACCATCAGGCGTCGGACGAGTGGAGCGCCTCCTGGACCTTCGCCGGCATGGCGCGCGATCTGGGCATTTTGTACGGCCTGGGCCATGATCTGGCCAATTCGACGGCCTGGCCGAACTGGTCGCAGGATTCGGAATTCCGTGCAGCGCGCGATGTCAGCGCGGCGCAGCGCAAATAAGACGCAACAAAATTAGACGCATTGACAGCAATGGCGAACCGCCGGATGATGAGGGCATGGACGAACGGCTTGCCAGGGTTGAATCCGAACTCACTGCCATCAAAGTTGATGTAGCGGTGATTAAGGCCAACGGCGCGACCAACGCAGACGTTGCGGAAGCCAAATCGAGCATTATTATTTGGGTCAGCGCCGCGATTTTTCTGGCGCAA
Source organism: Janthinobacterium lividum (assembly GCA_943372275.1). Classification (GTDB taxonomy): domain Bacteria; phylum Pseudomonadota; class Gammaproteobacteria; order Burkholderiales; family Burkholderiaceae_D; genus Telluria_A; species Telluria_A lividum_A. Next base: position 67,846 of record CALRYE020000005.1, on the reverse strand, counting down.
CTCCTCCCCGCGGTATTGAAGCTGTTTGTTCGGTAGGGACCATCTACCCACCAAGGCGTTCCCGCTCCTGATCTGCAGCACAGCATCGTAGCGCAGCAAAAACACCCCATCAGGAAACCATCTGATCTGGTGTTTTTACGCGCGGCTGCATCTGTTTTTGCCGCTGCGGAGCAGGCACAATGGGGCATTGCAGGTTCAGATGCAGCCATTCGAGAGGAACGCCATGTCGACCGACCACGACACTCCAGCCAACACGGCCACCCGTTCATTCGGCGCCACCATGATCGCCATCGCCTGGTCGTTCATCGGCCTGCGCCGCAAAAGCGACTTCGACAAGGACGCCGCCGGCGCCATGAACCCCGTTTATGTCATTATCGCCGGTTTCATCGGCACCGCCATCTTCATCGGGTTGCTGATCCTGGCCGTCAAGCTCGCCCTGGCATGAAGCTGTACGAAGCCTACGCCGGTGAACTGGCCGAATCGATACGCCAGGGTGTGCTGAAGGCCGGCGACCGGCTGCCGTCCGTGCGCCAGGCCAGCAGCAGCCGCGGCGTGAGTCCGTCGACGGTGTTCGAGGCGTACTATTTATTGGAAGCGCGCGGCCTGATCCGGGCGCGCGAGCGGTCCGGCTACTTTGTACTGGCCGGCGCAGCGGCGCAGTTGCCGGAACCGGCCACCGATGCGGGCAGCAGCGACGACTCCCTGCCCGTGGACGTAAGCGAGCTGGTCTTCGACATCCTGGAATCGGCCAAGACGCGCGACGTGGTGCCGTTCGGTTCGGCCTTTCCCAGCCCGCTGCTGTTTCCCCTGCCGCGGCTGGCGCGCTCCATGGCCTCCAGCGTGGCCGCCATGGACCCGTGGAGTTCGGTGGACGACATTTCCCCCGGCAGCGTGGCGCTGCGGCGCCAGATCGCCCTGCGCTATCTGGCCGACGGCATGCATGTGCACACGGACGACATCGTCATCGTCAACGGCGCGCTGGAGGGACTGAATTTGAGCCTGCACGTGGTCGCCAAGCCGGGCGACGCGGTGGTGATCGAGTCGCCCGCGTTTTACGGCGCCTTGCAGGCACTGGAAAGCCACGGCTTGCGCGCCATCGAAGTGCCGGTGCGCCCGCGCGAAGGCATGGACCTGGCGGCGCTGCGCAACGCGCTGGACCGCCACCATCCCAAGGCCTGCTGGCTGATGACCAATTTCCAGAATCCGGTGGGCAGCCTGATGCCGGACGAGAACAAGCGCGCGCTGGTCGAACTGCTGACCGAACGCGACATTCCCCTGATCGAAGACGACGTCTATGGCGAGCTGTACTTCGGCAATCGCCGCCCGCTGCCGGCCAAGGCGTGGGACACGGCTGGCATCGTGCTGCACTCTTCGTCGTTTTCCAAATGCCTGGCGCCGGGGTACCGGGTCGGCTGGACGGTGGCCGGGCGTTACAGCAAGCAGGTGGCGCGGCTGAAGATGACGCGCAGCCTGTCGGCGTCGGCGCCAGCCCAGGCCGCGCTGGCCGACTATCTGGCCAAGGGCGGCTACGACAAGCACCTGCGCCAGCTGCGCCATGCGCTGGCCCAGCAGCAGGCCTGCATGATCGAGGCGGTGGTCAGGCACTTTCCGAAAGGGACACGGGCGACGCGCCCCGATGGCGGCTATTTTTTGTGGGTGGAGCTGGCGGGCGGCGTCGACGCGCTGGCATTGCACCGGCGCGCCCTTTCCCTGGGCATCAGCGTGGCGCCGGGTCCGATGTTTTCGGCCCAGCGCGCATTCCGCAATTTCATTCGCCTCAACTACGGCCACCCGTGGACCGAGCGCTCCGAGGCGGCCATCGCCACGCTGGGCAGGCTGGCCCATGGCTAGCCGGCTGCGCTTTCTCGCGCCGCTGCCGCTGGGGCAACGGCTAGCGCAATCCCAATGACCTGATCAGGCCTTGGCTTTCAGGTAGCCATGCATGCTCAACCAGCGCGCGAAGCTGTCGAACCAGCCGGTGCTGGTGGTGGTCTTCGGATACATGCCGAAGCCGTGGCCGCCCTGTTCGAACAGGTGGAATTCCACCGGGCGCTTGGCGGCTTTCCAGCTGTCGATCAGGCCATAGCCGGCGTTGGCAAAGAACGGATCGTCGGCGGCCAGCGCGATGAACAGCGGCGGGGCGTCGGCCGGGACCGTGACGGCCGACAGCGGACCGTAGATGTTGGCGATGAACGCCGGCCTGGCATCCTGGCCATGCAGCGCCGTCGACAGCGTCAGCATCGCGCCGGCCGAAAAGCCGACCATGCCGATACGGTCCGCATCGACCTTCCACTCTTTGGCGCGGCTGCGCACCAGTGCGAACGCGGCGCGCGCGTCGGCGATCTGGGGCGCCAGCTGCACTGCCGGGTCCTGGTGCGCGGGCGGGCGTGGCGCGCCCGAAAACATCTTGGCCATCTCTTGCTCGAACGCGGCCATGTCTTGCGGCGTCTGGTTCAAGCGGTACTTGATGACGAATGCCGCAACGCCCTTGTCGGCCAGCGCTTGCGCCACATCCCAGCCCTCGTTGTTCATCGACAGCGTGCGAAATCCCCCGCCCGGCGCGACGATCACGGCGGCGCCCGTGCCTTTGCCAGCCTTGGGCAGGAACGGCGTGAGCGTGGCGACCGTGACGTTGCGGGCGAACACGCTGCCGTACTGGCGGTGCCAGGATTCGGCCACCTTGGCATCGGGCAGCGCTCCCGTGTTCAGTACAATGGCTTTGGGCTGAGCGGGAATGGCGATCGGCGTCATCTTGTCGTTCTGCGCGTGCGCGGCGCTGGCCACGGCCAGCGTCATCACCGCCGACACGGTTGCCTTGACCAGATGGTGCAGCAGCTGATGTTGTTGGTTTGTTTTCATCATGTCTCCTCTATTATTCGAAAATACCGGCGTACCGGAATCCTTACTCAACGCGTATCCAACCCTGGGCCGATGCGCGGATCGGTCAGAGTGCGTGGCAATCATCGCATAGTTTCACAGCGTTGTGATAGCGCAAACATTTTTGTGAGGCGACGTGCTTTTGCGCGCCAGAATATGCTACACCCCTTCTGAGATATCGATATGGTGATCGCTGGCGCAGAAAAAGTTATTGGTCACGAGCGGGCACTCCCCATAACATGAGCTTTATGGATAGCGCTAACAGAAACTGCTACCCAATCATTTTCATAACAAATAGCATCCGTCAGGAGACAGAATGAAACAGCAGGCTGCATCGCCCGCCGGGCAGGGTCGCGGGCAAATCAGGGCAGCCGTGCTGCTCCTGTCGTTGCAAGCGATAATCGGGCCGCACGCATTCGCGCAACTCAGCACCAGCTCCACCAGTGCCGGCGCCACCAATGCCGGCGCCACCACCGCCAGCTCCGGCGCCCTCGCCGACGCCGACGCGCGCGCGCGGGCGTTGGTCGGACAGATGACGCTCGACGAGAAGCTCGACCAGCTGCTGAACGTGGCGCCCGCCATTGCCCGCTTGCGTATTCCCGCCTACAACTGGTGGACCGAATCCTTGCATGGCGCTTTGGGCCCCATCCCCACCACCAATTTCCCGGAACCGATCGGCCTGGCGGCAAGCTTCGACCAGCCGCTGACGCAGCAGGTCGCCGCCGTCATCAGCACCGAGGTGCGCGCGCTGCACACGCTGGGCCGCACCACCGGCAAGCTGGGGCGCATCGGCACCGGCTTGAACACCTGGTCGCCGAACATCAATATTTTCCGCGATCCGCGCTGGGGCCGCGGGCAGGAAACCTATGGCGAAGATCCCTTCCTGACGGGCGCCATCGGCGTGTCGTTCATCCGGGGCGTGCAGGGTCCCGACCCTGCCCTGCCGCATATCGTCGCCACGCCCAAGCACTTCGCCGTGCACAGCGGACCGGAATCGACGCGCCACTACGCCAACGTGTTCGTCTCCGCGCACGATCTGGAAGACACGTACCTGCCGGCCTTCCGCGCCGCCATCGTCGATGCCAAGGCCGGTTCCATCATGTGCGCGTACAACCGCGTCAACGGCCAGCCGGCGTGCGGCAGCGACCTTCTGCTCAAGCACACCTTGCGCAATGCCTGGGGCTTCAAAGGCTATGTGGTGTCCGACTGCGACGCCGTCACCGATATCTTCGAACCGAGCAAATACGCACCCGACATCGCCACGGCGGCGGCGGTGGCGCTCAAGGCTGGCGTCGACAACGAATGCAACGGCCAGACACTGGGCGACACCAGGAACCTGTCGGCACGCTATCGGGAAGCACTGGAACGGCGGCTGATCAGCAAGGCCGATGTGGACACCGCGCTGGTCAGGCTGTTTTCGGCGCGCTACCGCAATGGCGACCTGGCCGGCCTGACCCAGCGCAGCCAGAACGCCGTGCCGGTCAGCGCCATCAACACGCCCGCGCACCAGCAGCTGGCGCTGAAGGCAGCCATCCAGAGCCTGGTGCTGTTAAAGAACGACGGCGTGCTGCCGCTGAAGCCGGGGCTGAAACTGGCCGTCGTCGGTCCGTTGGCCGATGCCACCCGCGTTTTGCGCGGCAATTACTCGTCGACGCAAAGCGCGCCACCGATCTCGGTGCTGGAAGGGCTGAAGCAAGCGCTGCCCGGCGCGCAGATCAAGCTGGTGCCCGCCGGCGCCTCGATTACCGATGGCGACCCGGTGCCGGTCAGCGCGTATCGCACGCCCGACGGCAAGCCCGGCCTGCGTGCGCAGTACTTCAACGCCAAGGGGACGGAGGGCGAGTACGACACCAGCGCGGCGGCGACCCAGATCGAAACGGGCGTGACCTCGCGCGCTGGCGAACTGAAGAACGTATCGGAGCGCAACCGCGTGGTGTGGACCGGCCAGCTGGTGGCGCCGGAGACGGGCACCTATCGGATCGGCGTGTCCGGCCTGCGCGGCGAGGTGAAGGTCGACGGCAAGACTGCGGTGGCGGCGGCGGTGCATTCCAAATGGGCCGAGCCGGTCAAGCTGACCGATGTCAGGCTGACCAAGGGACAAGCGGCCGAGCTGCGCTTCGACACCCAGGCCGGCGTGTCCGGCGTGCCGGGCATCGTCTGGAAGCGCGTGTCCGAGCGGCCCGAAGCCGATCTGACGGCTGGCGCCGCGGATGCCGATGTCATCGTCGCCGTGGTGGGCCTGACTGCCGACCTCGAAGGCGAAGAAATGGCCGTCAACGCCGAAGGCTTCTCGGGCGGCGACAAGACCACGCTGGACATACCGGCCGACCAGCGCCGTCTGCTGGAGCAAGCCAAAGCAACCGGCAAGCCGCTGGTGGTGGTGGTCATGAGCGGCAGCACGCTGGACCTGTCGTGGGCCAAGCAACATGCGTCGGCGATCGTGCAGGCGTGGTACCCGGGTCAATCGGGCGGCCTGGCAATCGCGCAGGTGTTGAACGGCAAAGCCAATCCCGGAGGGCGGCTGCCGCTGACCTACTACGCCAGCGTCAAGGACCTGCCGCCGTTCGACGACTACTCGATGAAGGGACGCACTTACCGCTACTTTGAAGGCAAGCCGGTTTACCCGTTCGGATTTGGTCTCAGCTACACGTCGTTTGGGTACAAGCCACTGCAAGTGGCCGCGGTTGGCGCAGGCACTGAACACGGCGTGACTGTCACCACCGAAGTCACCAACACCGGCGCGCGCGATGGCGACGAGGTCGTCCAGCTGTACCTGACACCGCCCAGGTTCGAGGGTGCGCCCAAGCTGGCCTTGCGTGGCTTTCAGCGCGTGTCGCTGAAAGCCGGCGAACGCCGCAAGGTGTCGTTCACGCTGTCGCCGCGCGACCTGAGTTTCGTGACCGCGGATGGCGTGCGCCAGCTGATGCAGGGCCAGTATCGGGTGGATGTGGGATCCGGCCAGCCTGGAACGGGCGGAGCCGGACAAGGTACATCGTTCGCCGTGTCGCGCACGGTGGCAATCGCGAAGTAAGCCTTGCGGTGAGCCGGCGCAATCACGCGCATGCCTGTTGAGCGGAGTCGATATAACGTCAGCTTCACGAAGCGAAATGACGTCCAAGGTGTCTGAGGTAGAAGCCCCCTCACCCGTGGACGTCAACCATGCCCAACTCTTCCAAGGGCACTGAACAAATACACTCGACCGATGATCCCGTTGACAGTGGCGGCGAACCGCCAGATGATGCTCGGCATGGAGTCACGCCTGACCAAAGTGGAATCCGACCTCACTGCCATCAAGCTGGATGTAGCGGTGATCAAGGCCAATGGTGCAACAAAAGCTGACCTTGCAGAAGTACGAGCTGACGCGCGAGAATTTAAAGCAGAAGTAAGGGCGGACCTGCGAGAATTTAAAGCAGAAATACGAGCCGACCTTGCTGAAGCGAACGCAAAAATGAAGTCGGAAATGGCAGAGTTAGAAACCAGATTGAGCACTCGCATGGCGAACGACAAGGTTCAAATCATCACTTGGGTAACAACCGTTATCATCCTGGCGCAGGTACTAGCGGCCATTGTGAAACTGTTTATTCAGTAACGTCATTGAACAAGCGAGGTCGGGCTGGCGCGCCCAGCGTCAGCCTCGGAGGTTTGGGTGTCGCACGAGTCCGCCAGGTGAAGACCTCAAGCCGTCGCCACCCGGATCAACATGGCAATCGCCTCGGCCGCCATGCCCTCTTCCCGCCCCAGATAGCCCAGCTTCTCGTTGGTCTTGGCCTTGATATTGACCTGCTGGGGCGACACGCCGATGTCTTCGGCAATGCGCGACACCATCAGCGGAATGTGCGGCGCCATCTTGGGTTGCTGGGCGATGATGGTCGCGTCGATATTGCCGATGGTGTAGCCGGTGGCCACCACCCGGTGCGCCACTTCGCGCAGCAAGGTGCGCGAGTCGGCCCCGGCGAACATGGGGTCGGTATCGGGAAAGTGCTTGCCGATGTCGCCCAGGCCCGCCGCGCCCAACATCGAATCGATGATGGCGTGCAGCAGCACGTCGGCGTCCGAATGGCCGAACAGGCCCATGCGGTGCGGAATGGTCACGCCGCCGATGACCAGCTTGCGGCCCTCGACCAGCGCGTGGCAGTCGTACCCGGTCCCGATGCGGAACGGGGGAGTTGGATTGTAAGATTGCATAGTCATGATGAAATCGCAGTAAGGTTAAGTCGCAGTCGGATTAAGGCGCGGCCAGATACATCTCGGCGATGCGGATGTCCGCCGGCCGCGTCACTTTCAAATTACAAGGGTGTCCTTCGACCAGCCTGGGCGAGTGGCCCATGGCCTCGATCGCACTGGCGTCATCGGTGATGGCGTCAGGGTCGGTGGCCGCGGCGAGCGCGTCGCACAGCAGCCGGTAACGAAACATTTGCGGGGTCTGCGCCAGCCACAGGCCGTCGCGCGATACCGTGCCCATGGGCGCTGCCGCCGTCCCCGCCCGTTTGACCGTGTCGACCACGGGAAGTGCCAGCAAACCGCCAACCGCGTCGTTGCCGACCGCGTCGATCAATCTGGCAATCAGCGCCGCGTTCAGACCCGGCCGCGCCGCGTCGTGCACCAGCACCCAGTCGGCATCATTCACCTGCCCCGCCATCGCCTGCAAGGCGTTCAGCACCGACGCCATGCGCGTGGCGCCCCCACAGCGCAGTACCGACACGTCGCCAGGCGCGACCGCATCGATCTGCCCGTCGTCGGGGCTGACCACCACGTAGGTATGGGTAATCAAGGGGCTGGACAGAAAGGCATCCAGCGTGTGGCGCAGCATCGGCTTGGCGCCGATCGTCATGTACTGCTTGGGACCGTTTGCCGCCATGCGGGCACCGACACCGGCTGCCGGTATCAGGGCAAAATAGCGTGGGGCTTGCTGATTTATCACAGTTTATTTTCTCTTCGTTCTCGCGGGCCTGATTAAGGACTGTACCTCACCTTTGCAAACTTTGCTCAGGCGCGCATACTCTTTGGGCGTGTCGATCGCCGCCTGCTGCGCCTCGACCGCACCCATCTGATTTTTCATGTACGGCATCCAGCCCTGGTCGATTTCCTTCTCCAGCAGCAGCTTGGCCTGGCCGATGGGCGCATACAGCGGCTTGTCCTCGAAGCGGCGCGCCAGCGCGGCGCGCACCACTGCTTCCACTTTCGGCAAATGGGCCCGGTAGGTGTTGAGATGGCGCATCTCATGCGCAAGAACTTCTTTATATGAACAGGTCCCCGGCTTGAACTCGCGCCCGATATACACCACGATGGTGGCGTAATACAGCGCCACCTTGATTTCGGGCGCCACGCATTCGAAGCCGCTGCTCTTGTCCTGCAGGATGCCGCCGGCCAGCGTGACCGACACGCGCGATTCGGTCTTGGTCAGGCCCAGCACCACGCTGCCGCGCGCCACCGGCGCCTTCATGGCGGTGAGTTCCTTGTACGAGCGGGTGTTGTCGATCATGAAACCGTTGTCCGTCGAGCTGAGCATCGACACGGTCCTGGACATGGTGTCCTCGCAACGGATCTGGAATTTAGTGCGCGTGGGGGCGCCCTGGGCCGTGCCGCAACAGGCGCCGGCCAGCAGCAACAGCAGCAGTTTCATCGATGGCTGACGCGACACTCAGCCGGGCGCTCAGCCGGGGTTCCAGCTGCCGTTCAGTACTTTCTCCAGCCAGAACGCGCCGATGATGGTCTTGACGTCGGTGATCTCGCCGCGCTGGATCATGGCCAGCATCGCGGGCACCGTGGCGGTGAAGGTTTCGATGAACTCGCCGTCGTCGAGCTGCGCTTTGCCGACCGTCAGGTCGCGCGCCAGGAACAGTTCGAGGTGCTCGTCCGAATAGGCGATGGCGTTGTGGATGGTGGCGATGAAGTCCCAGCGCCCGGCCGTGATGCCGGTTTCTTCCAGCAGCTCGCGCTTGGCGCAGACCAGGTGGTCTTCGCCCGGGTCGATTTTACCGGCCGGGAATTCGATGAAGACTTTGTTCAGCGGGTAGCGGAACTGGCGCTCCAGCAGCACGCGGCCGTCGTCGAACAAGGGAAGAATGGCGACCGCGCCCGGGTGGCGGATGAACTCGCGGTGGCTGGTTTTGCCGTCGGGCAGACGGATATGGTCGCGGTGGACCTGCAGAAAACGGCCGTCGTACGCGACTTCGCCGTCGATGCGGGTTTCGTTGAGCATCGAATCCATGCGCAGCTCCAGTGTGATTCCAACTACGTTATTGGGGACTGTGCGGGCGCTTGCGCAGGTAACGATAAATGAAACCGGGGAATGCGAGCACCGCGAACAGAGGCACCGTCACCATGTAGAACTCCTTGACCTGCACGAACACATTGCCGATGCGTGATTCAAGCAGCCAGGCGACGAAGCCGACAACGAAGTATAGAACAACCAGCTCGGCCAGGCGTATCCAGAAAGGCTTGTCGCGCGCGCCCAGGGACAGCACCCCGAACACGCGCTCATTGATGAAGGGCAGATTGGCCGCCGCGAGGGCGACGGCGATCAGCAGCCAGCTGGCTGTGGCGACGTTCACTGATGTCTTGTCTTGACTACTGCGGCATGACCAGCGTCGCCTGCATCGCATGCAGGCAGGCCGTCAGCAGCGCGCCCGGTACGATACCCAGTACCAGCACCATCACGCCGTTGAGCGACATGACCACGCGCATATCGAACGGCGCGTGAATGACGGCCGTGTCGACTGGCTCGTCGAACCACATCAGCTTGACGATGCGCAGGTAGTAGAACGCGCCGATCAGCGAGAACATCACCGCCACCACCGTCAGCCATACCTGACCGGTCGCCAGCACCGATTCGAGCACCGACAGCTTGGCCATGAAGCCCATCATCGGCGGCACGCCGGCCAGCGAGAACAGCAAGGCCGTCATCACGGTGGCGAACCACGGGCTGCGCTTGGCCAGGCCCTTGAAGTCGTTCAGTTCTTCCGCCTCGAAGCCGGCACGGGCCAGCATCATGATCAGGCCGAAAGTACCCAGCGTGGTCAGCACGTAGGTGATCGAGTAGTACAGCGCGGCGCTGTAGGCGCTGGCCTGGTTGCCGGTGTCCAGCGTGACCGCACCGGCCGTCTTGACCGCCACCACGCCGGCCATCAGGCCCAGCAGCACGAAGCCCATCTGGGCGATGGTCGAGTAAGCCAGCATCCGCTTGATGTTGGTCTGGGCGATCGCGGTCAGGTTACCGATGGCCAGCGACAGCACGGCCAGCACCAGCAGCATCTGCTGCCAGTCGATGGCTTTGGCCGGCAGCGCTTCCACCAGAATGCGGATGCAGATCGCAAAGGCGGCCAGCTTCGGCGCGCCACCCAGCAGCAAGGTCACGGCGGTGGGCGAACCCTGATACACGTCCGGCACCCACATGTGGAATGGCACCACGCCCAGTTTGAACGCCAGGCCAGCGACCACGAACACGATACCGAACACCAGGATGATCTGGTTGGCGCTGCCGCCGGCGACGGTGGCCTTGAACATCTCGTTGATATCCAGCGTACCGGTGGCGCCGTACAGCATCGAAATGCCATACAACAGGAAGCCCGATGCCAGTGCGCCCAGGATGAAGTACTTCATCGCCGCTTCCGTCGACACGGCGTGGTCGCGCCGCAGGGCGACCAGCGCGTACAGCGACAGCGACATCAGTTCCAGGCCCAGGTAAATGATCAGCATGTTGTTACCGGAGATCATGACCATCTGGCCCAGCATGGAGAACAGGGCCAGCACGTAGAACTCGCCGCCCAGGTTACCCGACAACATGCCGCGCTCGGAGGCGTACTGACGCGAGTAGATCAGCGTCATGCCGATCGACAGATAGGTGAACAGCTTGAGCAGATTGCCCATCGGGTCGGACACGTACATATTGTTGAACGTGTAGACCGTGGCGCCGGCACTGAAGTCGGCGTAGCTGAACACGGCGCAGCCGACCAGTGCCAGCAGCGACAGAATGTACGTGATGTGGCGCTTGGCCGGTCCCAGGAACATATCGATCAGCAGAATGCTTGACGCAGCAATCAGCAGGAAGATTTCGGCGTAAACCGGGACCAGATTAGGGTTCGTCATTGTATTCATCATAGATTCTTATTGCGGCAATTTCGATACGTTGACGTGCTTGAGCAGATCGGCCACCGAGGTCTGCATGGTGTCGGTGAACGGCGCCGGATACAGGCCCATCCAGATGACGGCAATGGCCAGCACGCCCAGCATGAAGAATTCGCGCGGATTCACGTCGGTCAGTTCATGCACATGGTGGTTGGTGATCTTGCCGAACACAACGCGCTTGACCATCCACAGCGAGTACGCCGCGCCGAAGATCAGTGCCGATGCGGCCAGCATGCCGATCCAGAAGTTGTACTTGACCGCGCCCAGGATGACCATGAACTCGCCCACGAAACCGGACGTGGCCGGCAGGCCGCAGTTGGCCATCGAGAACAGCACCACGAAGGCGGCGAACTTGGGCATCACGTTCACTACCCCTCCGTAGTCGGCGATCTGGCGCGAGTGCATGCGGTCGTACAGCACGCCGATGCACAGGAACATGGCGCCCGAGATGAAGCCGTGCGAAATCATCTGCACGATGCCGCCCTGGAAGGCGATCGGCTCGAACATGAAGAAGCCCAAGGTGACGAAGCCCATGTGGGCGATCGACGAGTAGGCGACCAGCTTTTTCATGTCCTTCTGGACCAGTGCGACCAGACCGATATACACCACGGCGATCAGCGACAGCGTGATGATGAACGGCGCCATCTTGATCGAGGCGTCCGGGGTGATCGGCAGCGAGAAGCGGAGAAAACCGTAAGCGCCCAGTTTCAGCATGATCGCGGCCAGCACGGCCGAGCCGCCCGTTGGCGCTTCGACGTGCACGTCCGGCAGCCACGTATGGACCGGGAACATCGGCACCTTGACGGCGAACGCCATCAGGAAGGCGAAGAAGATGAAAGTCTGCTCGCGCATCGTCAGCGGCAGCATGTGCCACTTGAGGATGTCGAAGCTGCCGCCCGAAACGTTGTACAGGTAGATGATGGCAACCAAGGTCAGCAGCGAACCGAAGAACGTGTAGAGGAAGAACTTGAACGACGCGTACACGCGGTTCTCGCCGCCCCACACGCCGATGATGATGAACATCGGGATCAGGGTCGCTTCGAAGAAGAAGTAGAACAGCAGGCCGTCCATGGCGGTGAACACGCCGATCATCAGACCCGACAGGATCAGGAACGCACCCATGTACTGGGCCACGCGCTTGGTGATCACTTCCCACGCCGAGATGATGACGATGATGGTGATGAACGCGGTCAGCGGCACGAACCACAGCGACAGGCCGTCGATGGCCAGCGCGTAGAAAATGTTGAAGCGGCCGATCCACGGGGTCGATTCGACGAACTGCATGCCGTGGGCGGCATTGTCGAAGCCCTGCAGCAGCGCCAGCGTCGGCAACAGGCTGATGATGGATGCGACCAGCGCCAGGACACGGGTCATGCCCGGCCGCTCATCGCGGCCGATGGCCAGGATGATCACGCCGAACACGATCGGGAGCCAGATCGACAGGCTTAAAAGGTGATTGGTAAACGTCATTTTTCGTTATCTTTGCGTGTCTGATTAAGCGTGCCAGAACGGGAGGAAGTACATCAGCGCAGCGAGCACACCGATGATCATCACAAACGCGTAGTGGTAGATGTAACCGGTCTGGCCCAGGCGCACGATGGACGAGATCCAGCCCACCAGCTTGGCGCTGCCGTTGACCATCAGGCCATCGATCAGACCCTTGTCGCCGATGTTCCACAGGCCGCCGCCCAACACGCGGGCGCCGCCGGCGAATACCACGTCGTTGAACTTGTCCATGTAGTACTTGTTGTCCAACAGCGTGTGCACTGCTTTGAACTTGGCATAGAACCAGGCCGGAACACGCGGATTGATCATGTAGCAGTAGTACGCCGCGGCGACGCCCGACAGGGCCAGCCAGAACGGCATCGTCATCACGCCGTGCATGACCATGGCCAGCGGGCCGTGGAACTCTTCTTTCAGCGTTGCCATCGCGGCGTGCTTCGGATCGACCGTGATCACGCCGTCGAAGAAGGTACCGAACAGCATAGGACCGATGGTCAGGTAACCGATGATCACCGATGGAATCGCCAGTGCGATCAGCGGGAACGTGACGACCCATGGCGACTCGTGCGGCTTCTGGCCCGGGGCCAGGCCGTGGTGGGCGTGATCGTCATGGTCGTCATGGGCGTCGTGGGCATCGTGCGAACCGTGGGCGTCGTGCGAGCCGTGCGCATCGTGCGAGCCATGGGCGACTTCTTCATTGTGCGCGTCGGAGTCGTGGCCGTGGCTGTGATGATCCGTGGTCGCCTTGCCGAAGCGCTCCTCGCCGTGGAATACCAGGAAGTACATGCGGAACGAGTAAAACGCGGTCACGAACACGCCAGCCAGCACGGCGAAGTTGGCGAACCCTGCGCCCCAGATGTGGGTCGCGTGCACCGCTTCGATGATGCTGTCCTTCGAGTAGAAACCCGAGAAGAACGGCGTACCGATCAGCGCCAGGGAACCGAGCAGCGCGGTGATCCAGGTGATCGGCATGTACTTGCGCAGGCCGCCCATGTTGCGGATGTCCTGATCGTGGTGCATGCCGATGATGACGGAACCGGCGCCGAGGAACAGCAGCGCCTTGAAGAACGCGTGCGTCATCAGGTGGAACACGGCGATCGAGTACGCGGACGAACCCAGCGCCACGGTCATGTAGCCCAGCTGCGACAGGGTCGAGTAAGCGACCACGCGCTTGATGTCGTTCTGGATGATGCCCAAAAAGCCCATGAACAGCGCAGTGATCGAACCGATCACCAGCACGAACGACAAGGCGGTGTCGGACAGTTCGAACAGCGGCGACATACGCGCCACCATGAAGATACCGGCGGTCACCATGGTCGCGGCGTGAATCAGTGCCGAGATCGGGGTCGGGCCTTCCATCGAGTCCGGCAGCCAGACGTGCAGCGGGAACTGGGCCGATTTACCCATCGCGCCGATGAACAGGCAAATGCAGGCGGCGGTCAGCAGCGGCCAGCCGGTGGCGGGCACCGTCATGCCGGCCAGTTGCAGCTTCATGTCGAAGACTTCTTTGTAGTTCAGCGTGCCGGCAAACGCCAGCAGCAGGCCGATACCCAGGATGAAGCCGAAGTCGCCCACGCGGTTGACCAGGAACGCCTTCATGTTGGCGAAGATGGCGGTCGGACGGGTGTACCAGAAGCCGATCAGCAGGTACGACACCAGGCCCACTGCTTCCCAGCCGAAGAACAGCTGCAGGAAGTTGTTGGCCATGACCAGCATCAGCATCGAGAACGTGAACAGCGAGATGTAGGCGAAGAAGCGGTTGTAGCCTTCGTCTTCGGCCATGTAGCCGATGGTGTAGATGTGCACCATCAGCGACACGAACGTCACCACGCACATCATCATCGCCGACAGGGCGTCGATCTGGAAGCCCACTTCCATGTTCAGCGAGCCGACCGTCATCCAGCGGTACACCGTCTCGTTGAAGACTTGCGCGCCGTCGAGCACTTCGAGCAGCGTGTGCACCGACAGTATCAGCGCGATCAGCACGCCGAGAATGGTGACCGTGTGGGAGGTCTTGCGGCCAACCAGGTTGCCGAAGAATTTAGTACCGAACAAACCCGCAATCGCAGCGCCGGCCAGGGGCGCGAGCGGTACGGCTAGTAGGAGGTTAGGGTTAAGAAGTTGCCCCGCCATGTTGAACCTTAATCGTTATGTATTCGAGTGTGTTATAGAAAACGCCGGATTTAAATGATTAACCCTTGCGGATTAACCCTTCAGGCTGTCCAGGTCTTCCACATTGATCGTGTCCAGATTACGGAACAGGACCACCAGAATCGCCAGGCCGATCGCCGATTCGGCGGCCGCCACGGTCAGGATGAAGAACACGAAGATCTGCCCTGCCGCGTCACCCATGTAATGCGAAAAGGCGATGAAGTTCAGGTTCACGGCCAGCAGCATCAGTTCGATGGCCATCAGCAGAATAATGATGTTCTTGCGATTCAGGAAAATACCAACGATCGAGATCGCGAACAGGATCGCGCCCAGGACCAGGTAGTGTGCGAGCGATAAGGTCATTTGATCTCCTTGGGAGCGGCGTCGCCCTGCGCCTCGGCGGCTGCCAGTGCTGCTGCCTTGTTGGCGGCGTCAATACCAGGCTGGTCGACCGAGGCCATCTTGACGATGCGCAGACGGTCGTTGCGCTTGACACGCACGGCGTCGGCCGGATCGAAGGCCTTGGTGTCCTTGCGCTTACGCAGGGTCAGTGCCACGGCAGCAATGATCGCCACCAGCAAAATCGCTGCGGCAATTTCGAAGCCATAAATATATTTCGTGTAAATCAGCATGCCCAATTCCTTGGTGCCGCCGATGTTGGCCGTGGCCGCGCCGGCCGGGGACTCGAAGCCCATCAGGCCGCGCCACAGCACCGCTGCCATTTCCAGCACGATGATCACGCCGATGACGGTGGCCAGCGGCAGATACGACCAGAAGTTTTCGCGCATGCGGTCGATATTTATATCGAGCATCATGACCACGAACAGGAACAGCACCATCACGGCGCCGACATACACCAGCACCAGCACGATGGCGAGGAACTCGGCCATCAGCAGCATCCAGATGCCGGCGGCGTTGAAGAACGCCAGCACCAGGAACAGCGCGGCATGCACCGGGTTCTTGGCTGTGATAACGCGAGTCGAGGCGATGATCATAATCGCCGAGAACACGTAGAACAAAACAGTTTTAAATTCCATAACTAACCCAGAGGACTTGCAGTTTTCGGTAGAAAGCGGCGGTGCATGGCGACATGACCCGCAGCGTGACCAGCAACCTGATTAACGATACGGCGCATCGGCGGCGCGGGCGGCGGCGATGTCGTTCTCGTAGCGGTCGCCCACGGCCAGCAGCATCTCTTTCGTGTAGTACAAGTCGCCGCGTTTTTCGCCGTGGTATTCCAGCACGTGGGTCTCGACGATCGAGTCGACCGGGCAGCTTTCTTCGCAGAAGCCGCAGAAGATGCACTTGGTCAGGTCGATGTCGTAGCGCGTGGTGCGGCGCGAACCGTCGTCACGCTGCTCGGACTCGATGGTGATGGCCATGGCCGGGCACACCGCTTCGCACAGCTTGCAGGCGATGCAGCGCTCTTCCCCGTTGGGGTAGCGGCGCAGCGCGTGCAGGCCGCGGAAACGGGGCGACATCGGGGTCTTTTCTTCCGGGTACTGCACGGTGATCTTGCGCGAGAACATGTACTTTCCCGTCAGCGCCATCCCCTTGATCAGTTCAGTCAGCATCATGCTGCTGAAGAAGTCTTTTATACGATCCATTGTTCCGATTCCTTACTTCACAGGGGCCACAGGGGCCACGGGTGCGACGGCTGCGCCGGGTGCCGCTGGCGCCACCACGGCCACAGGGGCCTTGGCAGTGTCCACAGGCCAGATATTCCAAGGCGAATTGATCACGCCTGCCACCAGCACCAGCCACACCAGCGTGACCGGAATGAAGATCTTCCAGCCCAGACGCATGATCTGGTCATAGCGGTAGCGCGGGAAGGTGCCGCGGACCCAGACGAACAGCGAAACGATGAAGAACGCCTTGGCGAACAGCCAGAAGAAGCCGCCGAAACCGCCACCGAACTCCAGGAAGCTGAACGGTGCCGACCAGCCGCCCAGGAACATGATCGCGGCCAGGGTGCCGATCAGGATCATGTTGGCGTACTCGGCCAGCATGAACATGGCGTACGACATGCCCGAATACTCGACCATGTGACCGGCCACGATTTCCGACTCGCCTTCCACCACGTCGAACGGGTGACGGTTGCACTCGGCCAGACCGGAGGTCAGGTAGACCACGAACAGCGGCAGCAGCGGCAGCCAGTTCCACGACAGGAAGTTGGCGCCGTGGGAAGCGAAGTAGCCGACCTGCTGACCCGAGACGATGCTCGAGAAATTCAGGCTGCCCGACACCATCAGCACCACGACCAGCACGAAACCCATGGGGATTTCGTACGAGATCATCTGTGCCGACGCGCGCATGGCGCCCATGAACGAGTACTTCGAGTTCGATGCCCAGCCGGCGATGATGATGCCGTAGACTTCCAGCGAGGTGATCGCCATCAGCAGCAGCAGACCGGCGTTGACGTTGGCCAGCGCGACTTCCGGGCCGAACGGCACGACCGACCAGGCGGCCAGCGCCGGCATGATGGTCATGATCGGACCGAGCACGAACAGGCCGCCAGCGGCCTTGGTCGGGATCACTATCTCTTTGAACAAGAGTTTCAGTGCATCGGCGATCGGCTGCAGCAAGCCCATCGGGCCCACGCGGTTGGGACCGACGCGGATCTGGATCCAGCCGATCAGCTTGCGCTCCCACAGGGTGGCGTAAGCGACCAGACCCATCAGCGGCAGCAGCACGCACAGGATCTTCATCATGGTCCAGGCCAGCGGCCACACCGGACCGAGCAAGCCGGAACCGGTGGTGGTGATGGTGTTAATCATTTCCGGCAAAGCCATTACTTGCCCTCCCCTGCTTGGATCTGTGCAACCTGCTCAACCTGAATGGCACCGAACATGGCGCCCAGGGTGGCGGTGGCCGGGTGACCGGAAGCAACGCGCACGGCGGACGCCGGCAGACGCGCATCGATGCCCGCCACCAGAATGGCCGAACCGCTGCCCTGGGTGACCTTGACCCTGTCGCCCGCCTTCACGCCGAGTTGCGATGCCAGACCGGACGGCAGCTGAATCAGCGGCGCGTTCGAATCGGCCGTGCGCAGCAGCGGCTCGGAACGGCGCGCGATCGCGTCGGCGAAATAGATCGGCACGTCGGCCACGCGTTCCAGCGAACCCGCGGTACCGTACGATGCACCGGCCAGCGAACCCGAGAACTTGTTGTTCAGTTTGGCCGACACATCGGTCACGCCTTTGCCGAACAGCTCGTCGCGGATGGCTTCGGAGGTGTCGTATTCGAAACCGGACAGACCCAGCAGGTTGCCCATCACGCGCAGCACTTTCCAGGCTGGGCGGGTGTCGGCCAATGGCTTGACGGTGCCGTTGAAACTTTGGGCGCGGCCTTCGCAGTTGACGAAGGTGCCCGAGGTTTCGCTGAATGGCGAGACCGGCAGCAGCACGTCGGCGTACTCGAAACCATGCTTGAACGGCGACATGGCCACCACCATGTCGGCGGCGTCCAGCGCGGCGCGGGCTTGCTGCGGATTGGCGCAGTCCAGCTCAGGCTCGGCGCCCAGCAGCACATAGGCTTTTTTCGGCACGGCGAACGGCGCTTCGGCCTTGGTCGACGCGGCGCCGGCCAGATAGCCGCCCACCGTGTTGGCCGCTTCCAGCAGGTAGCCGAACTTGGCGCCGGTCTGCTCGGCGATCCACTGGGCGGCCGCGTGCAGCTGCGAGGCTTGCGGATGCTGGGCAGCGGCGTTGCCCATCAGGACTACGCCCGCCAAGGATTCGTCACCGGTGTTCAGGCTGGCAGCAATGGCTTTACCGGCGTCGGACGCTTGCACGTTCTCGAAGCCGCTTGGTGCCGCGATACCTTTCGCGGCAGCGATGCCGGCCACGATGTCGGACAAGGCGGCGAGCCAGTCGGACGGTGCGGCGATGATCTTGTTGGCGGTCGGGATCAGCAGTTCGTCGTCCGATGCGTGCACGATCGACAGCTTGGCGCCATTCTTGACGGCGGCGCGCAGACGCGTGGCCACCAGCGGATGATCCTTGCGCAGGAACGAGCCGATCACCAGCGCGCGGCTGACGTTGGACAGGTCGGCAATCGGCATGCCCAGCCAAGGCTTGACGTCGGCGCCCAGGGCGAAGTCGCTCTGGCGCAGGCGGAAGTCGATGTTTTCGGAACCGATGCCGCGCATGGCCTTGGCCAGCAGGTACAGTTCTTCGGTGGTGTTGTGGCCGGTCGCGACAGCAGCGATGGCGTCGGCGCCGTGCTCGTGCTTGATGTTACGCAGGCCGTGGGCCACGTATTCCAGCGCGGTCTGCCAGTCGGTTTCCTGCCACACGCCGCCCTGCTTGATCATCGGGGCGGTCAGGCGCTCGGCATTGTCCAGCGCTTCGTACGAGAAACGGTCTTTGTCGGAAATCCAGCACTCGTTGATGGCGTCGTTTTCCAGCGGCAGCACGCGCATGACCTTGCCGCCCTTGACCTGAACGATCAGGTTGGTGCCCAGCGAATCGTGCGGGCTGACCGACTTGCGGCGCGACAGTTCCCAGGTGCGGGCGCTGTAGCGGAACGGCTTGGAGGTCAGTGCGCCCACCGGGCACAGGTCGATCATGTTGCCGGATACTTCGGAGTCGACGGTCTTGCCGACAAACGAAGTGATCTCGGCATGTTCGCCGCGGCCCAGCATGCCCAGCTCCATGACGCCGGCCACTTCCTGGCCGAAACGCACGCAGCGGGTGCAGTGGATGCAACGGGTCATCTCGTTCATCGAGATCAGCGGGCCGGCGTCT
Source organism: Janthinobacterium lividum (assembly GCA_943372275.1). Classification (GTDB taxonomy): domain Bacteria; phylum Pseudomonadota; class Gammaproteobacteria; order Burkholderiales; family Burkholderiaceae_D; genus Telluria_A; species Telluria_A lividum_A. The sequence continues at coordinate 48,440 of CALRYE020000005.1, read as the reverse complement.
TTCGGCGGCACCACGCGCTTTTCCTCTTCGTAACGGGAATTCGACTTGCCGTAACCGACCGCCAGATCCTGCAACTGGCATTCGCCGCCCTGATCGCAGATCGGGCAGTCGAGCGGGTGATTAATCAGCAGGAATTCCATCACGGACTTCTGCGCCTGAACGGCTTTCTCGCTGTTCGAACGCACGATCATGCCGGCCGACACCGGGGTCGCGCAGGCAGGCAGCGGCTTGGGCGCCTTCTCCACTTCCACCAGGCACATGCGGCAGTTGGCCGCAATCGACAATTTCTTGTGATAGCAGAAGTGAGGAATGTACGTTCCCAGCTTGTTGGCTGCGTCCATCACCATGCTGCCGGGTGGGACTTCAACCTTCTTACCGTCAATTTCAATTTCAACCATGAGAATCTCTGGCCTTAGATATAAGCGGGCACGAGGCAATGCTTGTGCTCGATGTGGTATTCAAATTCTTCGCGGAAATTCTTGATCATGGCGCGCACTGGCATCGCGGCGGCATCGCCCAGAGCGCAAATGGTGCGGCCCTGAATGTTGTCGGCGATCGAGTTCAGCATGTCCAGATCGTCGGCGCGGCCCTGGCCGTGCTCGATCCGGTGCACCATGCGGTACATCCAGCCCGTGCCTTCGCGGCATGGGGTGCACTGGCCGCACGATTCTTCGTAATAGAAGTACGACAGGCGCAGCAGCGACTTGACCATGCAGCGCGTCTCGTCCATGACGATCACGGCGCCCGAACCGAGCATCGAGCCGGCCTTGGCGATGGCGTCGTAGTCCAGGTCGGTGTCCATCATGACGTCGCCGCGGATCACCGGTGCGGACGAGCCGCCGGGAATGACCGCCTTGATCTTCTTACCGCCGCGCATGCCGCCGGCCAGTTCCATCAGCTTGGCGAACGGCGTGCCGAGCGGCACTTCGTAGTTGCCCGGACGCTCGACGTCGCCCGAGATCGAAAAGATCTTGGAGCCGCCATTGTTCGGCTTGCCCATGGCCAGATAGTTCTCCGGGCCCATGTTCAGAATGAACGGGACGGCGGCGAAGGTCTCGGTGTTGTTGATCGTCGTCGGCTTGCCATACAGGCCGAACGAGGCCGGGAACGGCGGCTTGAAGCGGGGCTGGCCCTTCTTGCCTTCGAGCGACTCCAGCAGCGCGGTTTCCTCGCCGCAGATGTAGGCGCCGTAGCCGTGGTGGGCGTGCAGCTGGAACGTGAATTCGCTGCCCATGATTTTGTCGCCCAGGAAACCGGCGGCGCGCGCCTCGTCCAGCGCTTCTTCAAAGCGCAGGTATTCCTGGAAAATCTCGCCGTGGATATAGTTGTAGCCCACGGTGATGCCCATCGCGTACGCGCCGATGGCCATGCCTTCGATCAGCGCATGGGGGTTGTAGCGGATGATGTCGCGGTCCTTGAACGTGCCCGGCTCGCCTTCGTCGGTGTTGCAGACAAGGTATTTCTGGCCCGGGAACTGGCGCGGCATGAAGCTCCACTTCAGGCCGGTCGGGAAACCGGCGCCGCCGCGGCCGCGCAGGCCCGATGCCTTCAGATCGGCAATGATCTGTTCCGGCGTGATTTTTTCTTCCAGAATACGGCGCAAGGCGCTGTAGCCGCCGCGCTTGACGTACTCGGCCAGGCCCCAGTTGGCGCCGTTCAGATCCTTGAGGATCAGCGGTTTGATGTGACGGTCGTGCAGGCTGGTCATTTCTTCAGTTCCTCTACGAGGGCGTCGATCTTCTCGTCGCTCATGAACGAGCACATACGGTGGTTGTTGACCAGCATCACAGGGGCGTCGCCGCACGCTCCCATGCACTCGCCTTCGACCAGCGTGAACAGGCCGTCGGCCGTGGTTTCGCGATAGCCGATGCCCAGCTTTTCCTGCAGCAGCTTGCCGGCGCGTTCGCCGCCCGACAGCATGCATGGCAGGTTGGTGCACACGCTGATCTTGCTCTTGCCGACCGGCTTGACGTTGTACATGTTGTAGAACGTGGCCACTTCCTGCACTGCAATGGCAGGCATGCCGATGTAATCGGCCAGTTCCTGCATCACTTCCGGCGACAGCCAGGAAGTTTCAATCTGGGCGTGCGCCAGCGCGGCCATCACGGCCGATTGACGCTGGTCGGCCGGGTACTTGGCCAGCTCGCGATCGATCTTTTTATAGCACTGCTCTGATAACAACATACTTATTTACCTTTCGAAGCCCTAGCTGGGCTTATCGGACGTGAGCGTCACCTGTCAATACTGCCGAATACGATGTCCTGGGTGCCGATGATGGTGACGGCGTCGGCGATCATGTGACCACGCGCCATTTCGTCCAGGCTTTGCAGGTGGGCATAGTCCGGGGCGCGGATCTTCAGGCGGTACGGCTTGTTGGCGCCGTCCGACACGATGTAGATGCCCAGCTCGCCTTTCGGATGCTCGACCGCCGCGTACGCCTCGCCCGGCGGCACGTGCATGCCTTCGGTGAACAGCTTAAAGTGGTGAATCAGCGACTCCATGTTGGCCTTCATGTCGGTGCGCTTGGGCGGCGCCACCTTGTGATTGTCGACCATGACCGGACCCGGATTGGCGCGCAGCCACTTGGAGGCCTGCTTGATGATGCGGTTCGACTGGCGCATTTCTTCGATGCGCACCAGATAACGGTCGTAGCAGTCGCCGTTGGTGCCGACAGGAATATCGAATTCCATCTTGTCGTACACGGAGTACGGCTGCTTCTTGCGCAGATCCCACTCGATGCCCGAACCGCGCAGCATGGCGCCGGTAAAGCCCATGGCCAGCGCCGCTTCCGGCGAGACCACGCCGATGCCGACGGTACGCTGTTTCCAGATACGGTTGTCGGTCAGCAGGGTTTCGTATTCGTCCACGTAGGTGACGAAACGGTTGGAGAAGTCGTCGATGAAGTCCAGCAGCGAACCGCCGCGCGCTTCATTGAGCGCGTCGATGGCCTTGGCGCTGCGGATGATCGAGGCCTTGTGCTTGGGCATGGCGTCCGGCAGGTCGCGGTACACGCCGCCCGGGCGGTAGTATGCCGCGTGCATACGCGCGCCCGACACGGCTTCGTAGCAGTCGAACAGGTCTTCGCGGTCGCGGAAGGCGTACAGGAACGGGCCCATGGCGCCCACGTCGAGCGCGTGCGCGCCCAGCCACATCAGGTGGTTCAGCAGGCGGGTGATCTCGTCGAACATGACGCGGATGTACTGCGCGCGTACAGGGATTTCGATGCCCAGCAGCTTTTCGATGGCCAGTACGTAGGCGTGCTCGTTGGCCATCATCGACACGTAATCGAGGCGGTCCATGTACGGCACCGACTGCAGGTAGGTGCGCGTCTCGGCCAGCTTCTCGGTGCCGCGGTGCAGCAGACCGATGTGCGGGTCGGCGCGCTGGATCACTTCGCCGTCCAGCTCCAGCACCAGGCGCAATACGCCGTGCGCGGCCGGGTGCTGGGGACCGAAGTTGAGGGTGTAGTTCTTAATCTCAGCCATGGCTTATTTCATCCCGTAGGTTTCTTCGCGGATCACGCGCGGAATGATTTCACGCGGCTCGATCGTCACGGGTTGGTAGATCACGCGCTTCTGCTCGGGGTCGTAGCGCATTTCGACGTAACCCGAGATCGGGAAGTCCTTGCGGAACGGATGGCCGATGAAGCCGTAGTCGGTCAGGATGCGGCGCAGGTCGTTGTGGCCTTCGAACAGGATGCCGTACAGGTCGAACGCTTCGCGCTCGTACCAGTTGGCCGAACGCCAGATGCCGGCGATGGAGGCCACCAGCGGCATGTCGTCGTCGGGCGCGAACACGCGCACGCGCACGCGCCAGTTGTGCTCGACCGACAGCAGGTGCGACACGGCGGCAAAGCGCAAGCCGTCCCAGGTGCCTTCGCCGTAGGTGGAATAGTCGACCCCGCACAGGTCGAGCAGCTGCTCGAACTTCAGGGTCGGGGCATCGCGCAGGGTCAGCATGGCGGCCAGGTAATCGGCCGACTTGACCACCACCGTCACTTCGCCCAGTGCGACCGAGATGGCCGCGCCCTCGCCCAGTGCTGCCTGCAGCGCGGTTACGAGGGTGTCGATTTTTGTCGTCATGTGGAGAGGCTCTTAACGTGCGATGGTGTTGGTGCGCTTGATCTTGTTCTGCAATTGCAGAATGCCGTACAGCAGCGCTTCGGCCGTCGGCGGGCAGCCCGGGACGTACACGTCCACCGGCACGATGCGATCGCATCCGCGCACCACCGAGTAGGAATAGTGATAGTAGCCGCCGCCGTTGGCGCAGGAGCCCATCGAAATGACCCAGCGCGGTTCCGGCATCTGGTCGTAGACCTTGCGCAGCGCCGGCGCCATCTTGTTGCACAGCGTGCCGGCCACGATCATCACGTCCGACTGGCGCGGCGACGGGCGGAACACCACGCCGAAACGGTCCATGTCGTAGCGGGCCGCGCCCGTGTGCATCATCTCGACCGCGCAGCAGGCCAGACCGAACGTCATCGGGAACATCGACCCGGTGCGTGCCCAGTTGATCAGCTTGTCGGCTGTGGTGGTAATGAAACCTTCGTTTAATACGCCTTCAATTGACATGGCTTATTCCCAATCAAGGGCACCTTTCTTCCAGATATACCAAAAACCGACCACGAACTCGGCGATGAACACCATCATCGTCACGAAACCGGACCAGCCCAGTTCGCGCATCGACACGCCCCATGGGAAGAAGAATGCCGTTTCCAGATCAAACAAAATAAACAGAATGGCGACCAGATAGTAGCGGACGTCGAATTTCATGCGGGCGTCTTCGAACGCTTCGAAGCCGCATTCGTACGGCGACAGCTTGGCCGCGTCGGGACGGTGGGGCGAGAGCAGATAGCCCAGCACCTGGGGCACGACACCAACGCCGACGCCGACCAGGATAAACATTAAAACGGGGAAGTATTCTTCGAGGTTCACTTGTAAGCCTATGTAGAACGTTCGGGTTGATGAAATGCGCTTACTCTGCGGCGTGCTGCCAGTGCTTTGCCGCGCGGCCCGGCTGAATATGCGGCCGGGGTGGCACTGCGGATTTTGCGACAGACCGGGCGCCAGGAGCGCAGGGTTGATGTCGCAAAAAAGCCAGCTCAGGCGCAGCCCTTGCTGGCTTCTATTTTTTCTGGTGCCGACGGCGAGACTCGAACTCGCACAGCTGTAAAGCCACTACCCCCTCAAGATAGCGTGTCTACCAATTTCACCACGTCGGCAGTGAGGTCGCTATTCTAACCTGCCACCCGCACCAATTCAATGCGAACTTGCGGCTAAACAAGCATAAAACACAAATACTTTCCGTCTTTTTGAGTCAATGCAATAACACTGGCCCAGAGTCATGCGCCTGCTGAATTACTTGGGGATTTCGCCTGCCGGAGTCGCTGGCGCCGGGGCTGGCGCGGCCGGTGCTGCCGGGGCCACTGGCGCGGCAGGCGCGGCGCCGGGAATGGCGCCCGAACCGGTGACCGGCGCCGGCTTGACGACCGGGGCGACCACGCGATCCATCACGCCGCCGCTGACGGCGGTTTTCGAACCGGTGCCCAGGTAGGCCAGGCCCAGGGTCGACGCGAAGAAAATGGCCGCTGCCACGCCGGTCGACTTGGACATGAAGTTCGACGAGCCGGTGGCCCCGAACAGGCTGCCCGAGGCGCCCGAACCGAAGGCGGCGCCCATGTCGGCGCCTTTACCGTGCTGCATCAGAACCAGGGCGATAATGGCCAGGGCGGACACTACCTGTACTACGACGATCAGATTGAACAACGTGTTCATTGCTTATTCCATTAAATGTTGAAGTGCGGTGTGAATGAGGTAAGACTGTTTCAGGATGAATTCAGGCGGGCCGGCAGATCAACCCGCTCAGGCCGCGCGGATAATGGCCAAAAAGTCGGGGGCGTTGAGCGCCGCCCCGCCGATCAGGCCGCCATCGATATCCGGCTGGGCCAGCAATTCGACGGCATTGTCCGGCTTCATGCTGCCGCCGTACAGGATCTTGACGGTGTCGGCAGCGGCGGCGTTCCGCGCGCGCAACTGGGCGCGCAGCTGGGCATGCACTTTCTGCGCCATGGCCGGGGTGGCGGTCTTGCCGGTGCCGATGGCCCAGACCGGCTCGTAGGCGACGACGATCTCGGCCACGCGCTCGGCCGGCAGCAGCGCCAGCACGGCTTCCAGCTGGGCTGACACGACCTGGACCGTGCTGCCGGCTTCCCGCTCGGCCAGTGTTTCGCCCACGCACACGATCGGAGTCAGGCCGGCATCCAGCGCCGCCTGCGCCTTGCGCGCCACCAGCTCGCTGCTCTCGGCATGGTAGCCGCGCCGCTCGGAGTGGCCGACGATGGCGTAATGGCAACCGAAGTCGGCCAGCATGCTGGCGCACACTTCGCCCGTGAAGGCGCCGCACAGATTGGCCGACACATCCTGGGCGCCCCAGCGCACGGCGCTGCCCGCCAGCGCATCTTCGCACTGGGCAAGGTACGGCGCCGGCACGCATACGGCGCAGTCGGCCAGCACGGGCGTTGTCACAGCGGCCAGACCGGCGACGATGCCGTCGAGCAGGCTGGCGTTGGCTGCGCGGCTGCCATTCATTTTCCAGTTGCCTACCACTAATTTGCGCCGCATACGAGGTCCAGTTTTCGATTAACCCGCCATTTTACAGTCTGGCGCCGATGGCGGTCAAACTTTGCGCATCCGCCCGCCGCGCCAGGCCACGTTTGGGGAGGCCGGTTGCGCGCTCGGCTACTGCACTTGCAGCACGATCTTGCCCACGTGGGTTGAACTTTCCATCAATGCATGCGCCGCAGCGGCCTGCTCCAAAGGGAACGTGCGAAAAATCACCGGTTTGATCGCGCCCGTTTCGATCAGCGGCCAGACTTTTTCGCGCAAGCGCCAGGCAATCGCCGCCTTGAAGGCAACCGGGCGCGGGCGCAGGGTCGAGCCGCTGACGGACAGGCGCCGGCGCAGTATCTGGCCCAGGTCGATGTTGGCCTTGGACCCGCCCAGCAAGGCAATGATGGCAATCCGGCCATCGTCGGCCAGGCACGACAGCTCGCGCCCCACGTAGTCGCCCGCCACCATGTCGAGGATCACGTCGACGCCCTTGCCGCCGGTCAGCTCCTTGACCACCTCGACAAAGTCTTCGCTGCGGTAGTTGATGGCCCGCTCCGCCCCCAGCGCCTCGCAGGCGCGGCATTTGTCGTCGCTGCCGGCGGTGGCGAAGACCCGGTGGCCCAGCGCCCGCGCCATCTGGATGGCGGTCACGCCGATGCCGGAGCTGCCGCCCTGCACCAGCAGGGTTTCGGCGCCGATCAGGCCGGCGCGGTCGAACACATTGCTCCACACGGTGAAAAAGGTTTCCGGCAGCGACGCCGCCTCGACCGGAGACAGGCCGCTGGGGATGGGCAGGCATTGCTGCAACGGGGCGGCGCAGTACTCGGCGTACCCGCCGCCCTGCACCAGGGCGCACACCATGTCGCCTGTGCGGAACTCGCTGCCGTCCAGGTTGCCGTCGACGATTTCGCCGGCCACTTCCAGCCCCGGCAGGTCGGAGGCGCCGGGCGGCACGGGATAGTGGCCCAGGCGTTGCAGCACGTCGGGGCGATTGATGCCGGCCGCGTGCACCTTGATGAGCACTTCGCCCGCCTTCAGTTCAGGCACGGGCCGCTCGCACAGGGTCAACACCTCGGGCGGGCCGGGCTGTCGGATCTCGATTGCGCGCATGGGGAATTCCGGTTAAAAAACCGATTGTACGACAGGCGCGCAAGCTTGGCTGGCCGGCTGCCCGGCTGGCTGGCCGCTCAGCCGCCCGCTGCGCCCGAGCCGGAGCGCGAGCGCAGCGGCAGCGCCATGCCCGGCTGCCAGGTCCGCGACAGCGCCTGGCCCTCCTCGATCTGCTCGTCGCTCATCTGGCGCATCACCGACGTGCGCTGTTCGGCGGCATTGGCATGGCCGCTGGCGGCCGCCAGATTCCACAGCATGTAGGCCAGCACCAGATCGTGCGGCAGGCCGGCCACGTGATAGCGGTACATCAGTCCCAGCGCATGCTGGGCTTCGGCGTGACCCTGTATCGCCGCCTTGCGGAACCAGCCGACGGCCTGGCGGTGATCCTGCGGCACCGAATTGCCGGTGTAATACATCGCGCCGATCACATACTGGGCGTCGGCCTTGCCCTGCTCGGCCGCCTTGCGGTGCCACGCCATGGCCTGGCGGTAGTCGCGCGGCACGCCCCGCCCCATGTAATACATCAGGCCCAGCAGATGCTGGGCGTCGGCATGGCCGGCCTTGGCCAGCGGCGTAATTTCGCGCAGGGCTTGCGCGTAGTTGCGGGTGTTGTAGGCGTGCGCGCCTTCGCTGAAGCCGGCCAGCGCCAGCGAGGGCAGCATCAGCGGCAGCATGGCCGCGCACAGCAGGGTGGTCAGGCGTTGTCTCATGAGCGCCATCCCGTTACTTCCAGCTGACCCGGCCCAGCCCCTCGACGCTGACGATGCGCCGGACAGGCTGGCCGTACACGGTGACCGAGCCCATGCCGGACAGGTTCAGGTCGGCCTTGCTCTGGGCATACACGGTGGCGTTGCCCAGGCCGCTCATGTCCAGCTGCACGCTGTCGGCGCGGAACTGCTGCGCGTCCAGCCCGCCCAGCCCAGCCATGGTGGCCTTGAGCGACTTGCTGCGCCCGTGCAAGGTGACGTAGCCGGCGCCGGGCACGCTGAGGGTGATGGCGTCGGCGTCCAGCCCGCGCAGGTTCATGCTGCCCAGCCCGCCCAGGGTGGCGTTGACCTGGCGGTAGTTGGCGTCGATCTTCATGGCGCCGGCGCCTTCCAGCGACAGGTCGAGGGTGGCGCCGGAAAAGCCGGCGATGTCGGTGGTGCCCAGCCCGTCGGCGACCACTTCGCGCAGCTGCGGCAAGGTCAGCTCGGCCTGCAGGCCGTTGTTGCGCTGACTGAGTTTGAGTCCGTTCGCATCGGTGTCGATCGACAGGGTGTCGCCCTCCTGCACGGTGGTGGCCTTGTCCAGCCAGTTGGCGCTGCCGCGGATGACCAGTTGGGCCACCGGCCCCTGGCGCAGCTTCAGGTCGATGATGCCGTCGAGCTTGACGCGGGTGACGCGCCCGTCGATCGGACGGGTCTGGGTCTGCACGGAGGCGGCGGCGGACTGGCTGTCGGCGGCGCCCTGCGCCGGTGCGGCGACGGCGGTGCAAAGTGCCGCGGCGGCGGCGTACATCATGCGGTTCATGCAATTCTCCTGGAAAGCCCGGCTGGCGTGCCCGATGATGCACTGTACGGTTGCACGCGCCGCCGCACCAGCGCCTTGCGACGAACTGCCGGAATGGCGGGCTGAAATGCAGCGGCGGGCGGCAGGGATGCATGCCCCGGACCACGCTCCGCCCCCAGTCTGCCACCGGGGCGCCGTTGACCGTGCACCGTTGCCCCGCCATACTGGCCGCATGACACCCTCGCAGCCCGCCGGCCCCTCCGGCACCTCCGGCATCCTCCCGCACGCTCGCGCCGCCAGCCAGGGCGGCACGCCCGGCGGCCCGTTCGACGCCATCGTGGTCGGCAGCGGTCCGGGCGGCGCGGCCGTGGCGCGCACCCTGGCCCGGCGCGGCCAGCGTGTGCTGGTGCTGGAGCAAGGCAGCGGCGCGCCGCTGCTGGGCACCCTGGGCCAGATGGCGCGCATCGGCGCGGTGCCCGGCAAGGGCGCCTTCCTGCACAGCGACGCGTCGCTGCTGGTGCAGGGCATCGCCGTGGGCGGCAGCTCGGCCATCAACTTCGCCACCGCGGCCGCGCCGCCGGCGGCCCTGTTCGCCGCCCATGGCATCGATCTGGCGCCAGAGCTGGCCGCGTTGCGCGCCGAACTGCCCATCGGCCCCCTGCCCGACCAGCTGGTCGGACCGATGGCCCGCCGGCTGATGCAGGCGGCGCGCGCCTGCGGCATGGACTGGCGCAAGCTCGACAAGATGATCCGCCCGGCGCTGTGCCGCAGCGGCTGCTGGCGCTGCGCCTACGGTTGCCCGTTCGGCGCCAAGTGGAGCGCGCGCGACTTCATCGACGACGCCGTGGCCCATGGCGCCACCGTGCTGGACGGCGCCAGGGCCGAGCGCGTGCTGATCGAGGAGGGGCGCGCGCGCGGCGTGGCGTTCAGCCACGGCGGCGTGCAGCGCCAGGCGCTGGCGGGCACGGTGATCCTGGCCGGCGGCGGCATCGGCAGTCCGCGCCTGCTGCACGCCTCGGGCCTGCATCCCCGCTACAGCGCGTTTTTCAGCGATCCCGTGGTGGCCGTGATGGGCGCCCTGGACGGCATGGAAGGCGGCGCCGAGGTGCCGATGGCGGCCGGCCTGCACCTGGCCGACGACGGCATCACGCTGGCCGACATGACCTTGCCGGGGCCGATGTACCAGGGCTTCGCCGCCCAGGCCGGGCGCCTGGACCGCCTGCTGGCGCACCGCCAGACCCTGACCGTGATGGTCAAGATCCGCGACGAGATCGGCGGGCGCATCGGGCCGCGCTGGGTCGACAAGCGCCTGCAGCCGTCCGACCGCGCCAAGCTGGCGCGCGGGATCGAAATGGCGCGCGCGGTGCTGGTGCAGGCCGGTGCCCGCAAGCTGTTCCAGAGCCACCATTTCGCCGCGCACCCGGGCGGCTCGGTACGCATCGGCGCGGGCGTGGACAGCAATCTGCGCAGCCAGGCCGCCAACCTGTATGTGTGCGACGCCTCGGTGATCCCGCAGGCGTGGGGGGTGCCGCCCACGCTGACATTGCTGTGCCTGGGGGCGCGGCTGGGGCGCCATTTGAGCGAACACAACAATTAGCGGTTGAGCCTGAACGCTGCCGCATGGGGCCGGTCCAACTCGGAAAGGAGACTACCATGGACATGCACTCGAACCCGGCCGTGAACTGGACCATAGAGCAAGCCATCGACTGGCTGCAGCAATACCCCTGGGGCAACGCGATGGTGGCCCTGCTGGGCACCGATCCCGACCCCGACAGCGCGCGCCGCTGGCTGCGCCGGGTGCACGAGATGCACGCGCGCATGCATGCGGACGCCGGCGCCAACTATGCCATCGACAGCGGCGACGACGACGGCGCCGACGATGTGGCCGGGCACCGGGCCATGGCCGCCGACCTGTACGACTAGCCGGCGCGGCCGACCTGCACGCCTAGCCGGCGCGGGTCCGGGCTGACCGGCACGGCCGGCCCGCCTGCATGGCCGTGCGGGCCCGGCGTTACGATGCCTGCGCCCCGCTCAGGGCCTTGTGCACCAGGTCGTCGATCTCGCCCGTGATGCTGGTCATGACGCCGGCCACGACGGCGAATTCCTTGCCGGCCTGGCCCGCGCGCGCCGCCACGATCTGGGCGTTGAACGCCACCATGCGCGCCTGCTTGGCGATGGTCTTGATGTCGCCCATCAAGTCCTGCATCTGACGCCGCTGCAGCTGGGCATGGCGCTTGGCCTGCTCTTCATACACCAGCGTCAACCCGTTCAGCAGGCTGAGCAGCGGCGTGGCGCTGCGCACCAGCTCGTCGAGCATGGCCGGCGCGCCGCGTCCTTCGCCCACGATGGCGTCGAGCGCGCCTTCGGCCAGGTCCATGAAGTCGCGGATGATTTTATCGCCCTGCAAGGTGCCGAAATACGCTTCCTGCAACTGCGAGCAAAAAATGCCCGGCAAGCCGTGCTTGCCTTCCACCAAGGTCACATGGGCGTCGCGAAACGCGGCCAGCGTGTCGCGCGCCACCGTCACCGCGTCGTCGCGCCCCATCGAGGCCAGCACGGCGTACAGCACCACGCGCTGCGAGGTGAAACGGCGCCGGCCCGACAGGTTGATCAGGGCGCCGAACATATCCCCGGATAACTTCATTTCCCCTTGCGGGTCGGGCGCTCCCTTGGCGTGGCCAGGTGCGTGGGCTGTGACTGCGTGTTCCATGATGTCTCCTCGGTGTGGCATGGCGCTACCACGCCATGCCAGAGACTCTGTTTGCACATTTCATGCCAGCACCCTTGCCCGGCAACGCGCCTGCCCCCTTCACCAACTTGGCGCACGCTTCACCATGGTGATCCGCGCCGGGCCAAAGCGGTGCCGGGTTGGCCCCGCTGCCCAGCGCATTCTTAGTTGTTCCTTAAGTTGTAACAGCCACATTTTCTCGCAACATTGTGAGATGTGTCCTACAAACTATGGCATCCACTCAGCAATAGGTAACAACTTTGGTGCACTGCACACTATGGCAGAGTGTTGCTTTGTCTGATTTAAATGTTAATTAAATTTACGATTGGAAATATGCTACGAGTTGTAACGGCGCCCGTTCCACAACTGATACGGAACAAGGGTGATGTTAGATTTGCCACTCGCGGTTGAACCGCGTCTTTATGCCACAACCCAGCCTTTGTTGAAGGCAATACTTTAGAGGTAATTTCTATGAAAAAAACTACCGCAATCCTGTCGGCACTCGTGCTGGCAGCGGCGTCGTTCGGCGCCCAGGCGGCCGATGCAGGCAGCAAGGTGAGCAACCTTGACCTGTCCGAAGGCTTCGCCGCGTTTAACGGCGGGTACGTCGGCAACAACGACCTGAACACGTTCAGCAACAAGTACCAGTTCACGTTCGACGGTCTGAACAGCAACCTGAGCGCCGGCGTCACGTCGTTCGACAAGTCGCTCAAAAACGGCTTGAACCTGACCAACTTCGCCCTGTACGACTTCGGCGGCACCTTGTTGTCGACCGGTGCACAGGCATCGACCGGTCTGATCGATACCTGGACCATCAACTACGACAACCTGGCAGCGGGCAGCTACTACCTGCGCGTCGAAGGCAACATCACCGGTCGCGCCGCCAGCGACTTCGGCGGCAACCTGGCTCTGGCCCCGGTACCTGAGCCGGAAACCTATGCGATGATGCTGGGTGGCCTGGGCCTGCTGGCCTTCACCGCACGTCGCCGCAAGCAAAAGGAAGCGCAAGCCGCAGCGTAATTCGCTGACCGCCGCGTTACCTGGCCGCCCGAACGCGAGTTCTGGCGGCTTTTGACGTTTTGATGCGCGTGTTTTGGTGCACGTAAACGTTTTACATCGATGGTGTTACATCGATGATGCTTGCTTAATACTCAACATACTCTAAAATACCACGCCAGATCGCGCGATTCCATATCGCCGCCCAATGACTTGAGAGGTATCTAATGCGCCTGCGCTCCCTGCCCTTCGTGGGCCTGTTGCCCACCCCGCTGGCCGGCTTGCTGTTATGCACGGCCCTGGCCCTGTCCGCGCCGCTGAGCGCGTCCGCCGCCGCGTCCGACCGCTGGTCGATTCCCGTCAACGTCAAGAAGCTCGACAACGGGCTGACGGTGATCATTTCGCCCGATCCCAGCTCGCCCACCGTGGGCGTGAGCGTGGTGTATCACGTGGGCATGCGCCTGGAGCCGAAAAACCGCACCGGCTTCGCCCACCTGTTCGAGCATCTGATGTTCCAGGGCACGCCGAACGCGCCCAAGGGCACGTTCGACCGGGTGATCACGGGCGGTGGCGGGCGCAACAACGGCTCCACCCGCCCCGACTACACCGACTATATCGAGACGGCGCCGTCGTCGGCGCTGGAAGCGATCCTGTGGCTGGAAGCGGACCGCATGAAGACGCTGGATTTCAACGACAAGACGCTGAAGAACCAGCAGGACGTGGTCAAGGAAGAAATCCGCGTCAACGTCAAGAACCAGCCGTACGGCGGCTTCATGTGGATCGACATCAGCCAGCACGCCTTCCAGAAGTGGGAAAACAACCATGACGGCTACGGCAGCTTCCAGGACCTGGAAGGCGCCAGCCTGGACGATGTGCGCGCGTTCCACCGGGATTACTACGGACCCAACAACGCCGTGCTGGCCATTTCCGGCGACGTGACCGTCGAGCAGGGTCTGGCCCTGGCGCGCAAGTATTTCGGCGCCATCCCCAAGCGCCCCACCCCGCCGGCGGCCGATTTTACCGAGCCGCTCAACACGGCGGAAAAGCGCCTGGAGCAAAGCGATGCGCTGGCCCAGGTGCCGGCCATCGCCGCCGCCTGGAAAATGCCCACCCGCGGCAGCCGCGACCAGGCCCCCATGGCGGTGCTGGGCGACCTGCTGGCCGAGGGCGACGCCTCGGTGCTGTACCAGGGGCTGGTCAAGGGGCGCGAACTGGCGCTCAATGTCGACAACCTGTACGGCCTGACCGGGCCGTGGGAATTCGACGGCCCCACCTTGTTTACCGTGTTTGCCTTATATAAGCCCAGCGCCAGCGCCGATCAGGTCCTGGCCGCCATCGACGAGGAAGTGGCGAAGATCGTCAAAAACGGGGTCGATGCTGCCACGCTCAAGCGCGTCAAGACGCGCATGCAGGCGGACTGGAACAACAAGCTGGAAAGCTACATCAACCGCGCCAACACGCTGGCCAAGCTGCAGACCTTGTGGGGCGACGCCAACGTGGTCAATCAGATTCCCGGCTGGATCGACGGGGTGACGTCGGCCGACGTGCAGCGCGTGGCCGCCACCTATCTGACCCGCAACAACCGCACCGTCATCGACCGCAAGCCAGCGGCCATGGCAGCGGCCGCCAAGAAATAAGGAGACTGCCATGAAACCCATCTCGCTGGCCCTGGCCGTTAGCCTGTCGCTCGGCTTGCCCGCTCTGCACTGCGCCACCGCTGGCGCCGCCGAACCGGCCGCCGCACCTGGCGCTGGCGCCAAGCCGGCTGCCGCCACCGCCTCCCCGATTCCCGAATACGGCAAGGACAAGCCGATACCCGTGCCGCAGATCAGCAAGAAGACGCTGGGCAACGGCTTGCAGGTATGGGTCGTGCCGCGCAAGGGCTTGCCGCGGGTCGACTACGTGCTGGCCGTGCGCGGCGCCGGCTTCGTGGCCGATGCCAGTCAGCACGCCGGCTTCGCCAACCTGATGGCCGGGCTGCTCAACGAAGGCACGGCCAAGCGCGACTCGCGCGCCGTGGCCGAACTGGCGCAGGGCTACGGCGGCTCGGTGGCCGCCGGCGCCAACCATGACGGCGTGCTGGTATCGGCCAACGCGCTCGCCTCCAGCGCCGGTCCGATGCTCAACCTGCTGGCCGAAGTGGCGCGTACCCCGTCGTTTCCCGAGAACGAAGTGCAGCTGGCCAAGGACAACGCCTTGCAAAGCCTGAAGGTCAACGAAGCGACTCCCGGCTACCGCGCCGAGCGTGCATTGACCAAAGCCATCTATGGCGCCCACCCTTACGGCCAGACCACGCCGACGGTCGAGTCGATCAACGCCGTCAATCAGGCATTGCTGCGCGCCGAGCATGCGCGGCGCGTCCGTCCGGACCGGTCCTTGCTGGTCATTACCGGCCGCATCAGCAGCGCCGAGGCCATCAAACTGGCCACGGCGGCGTTCGGCGACTGGAAAGTGGGCGGCAAAGCGCTGCCGGAAGCGCCGCTGGCCATGCCGGCCGGCAAACCGGCACGCCTGCTGCTCGAACGCGCCGGCAGCGTGCAGTCGACCCTGCGCCTGGGCGCGCCGGGCGCTTCGGCCGGCGTGGGCGACTACGTGCCGTTGCGGCTGGCCTCGACCATCATCGGCGGCGGCTTCAGCAGCCGCATCAACCTGAACCTGCGCGAGGAAAAAGGCTATACCTACGGCGCCTCGGCCGGCGCGCGCATCTACCGCAGCGGCGGCGGCATCGTCGGCGGCGCCGATGTGCGCAACGAGGTCACGGGGGCATCGCTGAAGGAGTATTTCAGCGAGTATAAAAAGCTGGGAAGCGAGCTGGTGCAACCTGACGAAATGGCCATGAACAAACGCTATGTGGCCGGCACCTATCTGGTTAACAACCAGATGCAGGCCGCCGTGGCGGGCACCCTGGCCAATAACTGGCTGATCGGACTGCCTGCCGAATTCCTCGGCCAGTTCGTGCCGATGATCCAGAAGGTCACGCCCGAGCAGGTGCAGGCGATCGGCAAGAAGTACTTCCTGCCGGAGGCGCAATCGATCGTGGTGGTGGGCGACAAGGCGGCCGTCAGCGCGCAGCTGAAGGAGTATGGCGAGTTCGTGGTGCAGGATAAGTAGACACGGACCTTGGCGCTTCGGGCACTTGCACGGTGCGCGCATCAACCATGAAAAAACCGCCAGACGCTCATCGCGCTGGCGGTTTTTTATCGGCCCGAAGGCCGCCCGACAGGCACATCGGCCCGCAGGCCCATGTGCCGGTCGGACCGATTACTGAGGAGCGGCTTCCGCTGCCCCTTCGGCTGCCTTCATCGACAGTTTCAGACGGCCGCGGTCGTCGGTTTCCAGAACCTTGACGCGCACTTGCTGGCCTTCTTTCAGGTAGTCGGCAACGGCGTTGACACGCTCGTTGGCGATCTGCGAGATGTGCAGCAGGCCATCTTTACCTGGCATGACCTGAACGATCGCGCCGAAGTCCAGCAGCTTCAACACCACGCCGTCGTAGGTCTTGCCCACTTCGACCGAGGCGGTCAGTTCTTCGATGCGGCGCTTGGCTTCCTGGCCGGCGGCAGCGTCGACCGAAGCGATGGTGACCACGCCTTCGTCGCTGATGTCGATCTGGGTGCCGGTCTCTTCGGTCAGCGCGCGGATCACCGCGCCGCCCTTGCCGATCACGTCACGGATTTTTTCCGGATTGATCTTGATGGTGATCAGGCGCGGGGCGAAGTCCGACAGTTCGGTCTTCACGTGCGGCATGGCCTTCTGCATTTCACCCAGGATGTGGTGGCGCGCTTCCTTGGCTTGCGCCAGTGCCACTTGCATGATTTCCTTGGTGATGCCCATGATCTTGATGTCCATCTGCAGCGCCGTGATACCCGCTGGGGTACCGGCCACCTTGAAGTCCATGTCGCCCAGGTGATCTTCGTCGCCCAGGATGTCGGTCAGCACGGCGAACTTGCCGCCTTCCTTGATCAGGCCCATGGCGATACCGGCCACGTGCGCCTTCATCGGTACGCCCGCGTCCATCAGCGCCAGGCAGCCGCCGCAGACGGAAGCCATCGACGACGAACCGTTCGACTCGGTGATTTCCGACACCAGACGCACGGAGTAGCTGAAGTCTTCAGGGTTGGGCAAGGCGGCGATCAGCGCGCGCTTGGCCAGACGGCCGTGACCGATTTCGCGGCGCTTCGGGGTGCCTACACGGCCGGTTTCGCCGGTGGCGAACGGAGGCATGTTGTAGTGCATCATGAAGTCGTCGGTGTACTCGCCCATCAGCGCATCGATCTTCTGGCTGTCGCGGGCGGTGCCCAGCGTGGCCACGACCAGCGCCTGGGTTTCACCACGGGTAAACAGCGCCGAACCGTGGGTACGCGGCAGGATGCTGGTGCGGATGGCGATCGGGCGCACGGTGCGGGTGTCGCGGCCGTCGATGCGTGGCTCGCCTTCCAGGATCTGCGAACGCACGACCTTGGCTTCGATGTCGAACAGGATGTTGCCCACTTCCGAGCTGTCCGGCGCAGCGGCGCCAGCAGCGGCAGCTTCCGTGGCCAGCTCTTCCTTCACTTGCGAGAAGGCGTCTTTCAGCTTGGCGGTACGGGCTTGCTTGTCCTTGGTCTGATACGCATCACGGATTTTGGCTTCGGCGAAGTGCGCGACGCGGGCGATCAGCGGCTCGTTCTTGGCAGGCGCGATCCACTCGATTTCCGGCTTGCCGCCGTCGGCGACCAGGTCGTGAATGGCGTTGATGACGGCTTTCATGGCGTCGTGGCCGAATACGACGGCGCCGAGCATGATTTCTTCCGACAGTTGCTGGGCTTCGGATTCGACCATCAGCACGGCCGTTTCGGTACCGGCAACGACCAGATCCATCTGCGACGTTTTCAGTTCGGTCGTGGTCGGGTTCAGGATGTACTGGCCATTGGCGTAGCCGACGCGCGCAGCGCCGACCGGGCCGCTGAAGGGCACGCCCGACACGCACAGGGCGGCCGATGCGCCGATCATGGCGGCGATGTCCGGATCGATTTCAGGATTGACGGACAGCACGTGAATGATGACCTGCACTTCGTTCAGGTAGCCTTCCGGGAACAGCGGGCGGATCGGACGATCGATCAGGCGGCTGGTCAGGGTTTCTTTTTCGGATGGACGGCCTTCGCGCTTGAAGAAACCGCCTGGGATCTTACCGGCAGCGTACGTCTTCTCTACATAGTCGACGGTCAGGGGGAAAAAGTCCTGGCCTGGCTTGGCATCTTTACGTGCCACAACCGTTGCCAGCACGACGGTGTCTTCGATCGACACCAACACCGCGCCAGACGCCTGGCGAGCGATTTCGCCCGTTTCCAGGGTCACTTTGTGCTGGCCGTACTGGAAGGTTTTGGTAACTTTGTTAAACATGGGTAATCCCTTTCTATTTGCCGACAGATTTTCAGGGGCTGTCGTTCACCTCACCACAGGCAACTTCTCGTTGCCTCACTACGCTTACTGTTTTACTTTGCTATTTGCCACACTTGCTGCATCGTCATTTTTGCTGCCTGACCACATCTGCTGCATTAATTCATTATTTTGTTCGGAAATGCAAAATGCCCGCGACAGCGAACTGACGCAGGCATTTCTTTTAGCTTGCTGCCGGCAAAAATTACTTACGCAGGCCCAGTTTGGCGATCAGATCGCGATAACGGGTTGCATCTTTGCTTTTCAGGTAGGACAGCAGGCTCTTACGACGGTTGACCATCATGATCAGACCGCGACGCGAGTGGTGATCCTTGGCGTGGGCCTTGAAGTGGCCGTTCAGTTCGTTGATGCGTGCGGTCAGCAGAGCGACCTGAACTTCTGGCGAACCGGTGTCGTTTTGAGCACGGGCGTTGTCCGCGATAATCGCGGCTTTGTTGATGTTTTCTACGGTCATGATGTTACCTTTCACATGCGGTGCAAGAGTCGCAACCCAGCGCACCGTGAACTTCGATTGAACCTGGCCAAACGGCCAGACCGGCAAGTATATGCGAAAACCAATCGTGCCGCCAGTGCAGGATCGTTTTGGCTGGGGCATCATAGCGTTTCTTGCTACGGGGAGTTGTTTTTATGTCCGATTTTTCGTTCACACCAGCCGCCCCCACCGCCCGGGCCATCGTGCTCGCCGCCTGCCTCGGCCTGGCCGGCTGCGCGGGCGTGCTGCGCACCATGCCCTCGCCCGGCGACCCGGTGCCTACCGTGGTGGCCAAGTTCGGCCAGCCCACCGCCACCTTCACGGACGGAGGCGGTCAGGTGCTCGAATATGCGTTTGGACCGATGGGCCAGCAAACCTGGATGGCGCGCTTCAGTCCCGACGGCCGCCTGACATCGTTCGAACAAGTGCTCACGGGCCAGAAGTTCGCCACCATCAAAATTGATCAGGCGACCAAGGAAGACGTGCTGCGCATACTCGGTCATCCGGCGGAGCGGACCTATCTTGCGCTGCCGGATCTGGCGGTCTGGTCGTATCGCTACAAGGAAAACGACGTGTGGAACTCCATGATGCACGTGCATTTCAACCGGGCGGGGGTGGTCAAGATGATGCAGAACGGGCCCGACCCCATGTATGAAGAGAAGCGCTTTTTCCGCGATTGATGCCACCGAAATGATGTTGTTTTGCAATCGAATGATTGGAATTGCGCTATGATAGCGTCAATCTCGTCACAAGCTGCTCACGCGGCGCGCTTCCATCATGTTTGCACCAATTCGCATTGCTTTCGCCGCCTCTCTTACCATGTTGACTCTTGCCGCCTGCAGCAACAGCGACAGCGTCGCCACCGTGCCGCCTGGCACGCCGCCGGGCGAGGTTGCGGTCCTGGCGATCTCCTCGACGGCGTCGGACCGGTTTGTCAGCGTGGCAGATGGACAGGGGCGCGAGGTCGCGCAAGGCGGGACTGGTTCGGCCAATGAGCGTAAGGTCACACTCATGCCTGGCAAATATCAGGTTGTGCTGAAAAATGCGCAAGGCACTCAACAGGCGGCATCGCAGATCACCGTGCAGCGGGGGCAGACATTTGTGTTTTCGATGTCGTTGGCTGATGAGGCTAATCCGGAGGTGGTGTATGCGTTGGCTAGCGCGGATGGGTTGTCCAAATAAGCAGCAAGGGGCGTAACGCATAGCTGCCTCGCGGCTTGAATAAAGCGCCTTTCTAAAAGGACTTTTCACACTAATGTTCGTTGCTTGCGATTACCCACAGCCCCGCTCTCAGCCCAACCCTTAAATTTTTTGTCGATATGTTCTGCGAGAGCTACGATATTATCGAAAACTGCTGGATCGTCGATCCGCTGCCCTCATGGAACCCGATGATAGTCGTAGCGTTCTTCGGGACCAAAAATCCCTGCCAGATGCGCATTGACTAGGAAAATGATCTGATAAGGTGACCAACAAGTTGCACCCTCAAACTTCTTTGCCGCTCCGGGAGGAAGGGGCAAGCTCTTACCTCCAACCCAAAGCTCAGTGTGGAACGCGATTGCTATTTGTGAATAATTGGACTGTGCCCTATCATATGCCGCGTCCTGAAACAACACTTTCCACCTCGGGACGTACTGAAAATACATATCGAACATTACTGGGCGAAATAGGCGTCGCGACATATCGATCTGGCCAAACGACGTTGGGGGCTCCAAATAAAATATATCGAATACCTCAATGAAATAGCCAACGTTCGGTTTCAACAATTCAATGTAACGAGCCAATAAAAACCCAGCCTCCCCGCGTTTTGAAATTGCGGGAATATAGAATATGCAACCCGGCTTAGCTTTTTTATTAAGTTCGTTCATTTTTGTCTCGAAGATTAATCGACGCCGGAAATGGAGCTGCTCTATGCTGCGGTACTCAATGTCGCGCCTAATGGGTGTTTTGTCGGCATTCAGATTGAGGCATCGATCACAAGCGCAGCGTTGACAACCTCGGACGCTAGTGCACAACTCCAACCTGACGGCATGGTTGTGCATAATTTTGTCAAGACCCCTATCACATATCCTACATTCGGCCTAAGAGGCTTTCTATAGAGCGCGGCTACTCGTTATATTTTCTATCATTATTAATTGCTGGACTTGCTTGCGAACCACGCCTATCTAACAATGCACTTATTTGACCAGACGTTTGAATAAGGTATCGATCGCCACGGCTGCATCAATTACTCTCGCGGTTGCCGACGGCACGCCGATACGCAGCTCCTTCGGAATTTTTTCCTCGTCATAACAGTCATGAGGCCCCAAGTATTCAGCCAAGTGAGCATTTACTCTGAAAATTATGTGAGGCATTCGCCAGCAGGTCGAGTCTTCTAAACCTTGAAGTTCCTCTGGTCTCGCCGGGCGCTTTTTTCCGCCCCGCCACAAATCGAATGGAAACGCAATCGAAATCTTATCATAGTCGGATTGAGATTTTTCATATGATGGGTCGGTAAATAGAACTTTCCACCTCGGTATTTCCGCGAAACGTAGCGAACACATTATCGGCCGAAACAATCGTCTTGTGGGGGATATCAAGGGTGGAGTCTCGGGTGCCGAAGTATAAAAATCGACAAAAACCTCTATTAGATGACCCACGTTTGGCTGAATCAATTCAATGTAGCGACCTATTACGAATCCAATATCACCGTTTTTCCCTATAGCTGGAATATAAAACACCTCTCCCGGCGCCGGATTTTTGCTTAAAAGTTTCATGGATTTCCTCAACATCCTGACTTCTCCATTCTACGTGCCAGCTTTGAATACTCTCGCAAGTGTGATATCCCTCGCTTGTCTGTCCGCATTTTATTGATCGGTTCGATCACGTTTCTTGGGAACGCTCCTTTGGTATCAAACCTTTCACGAAATAGCTGCTCAGCGCCTTTTGCCTGTGTGTATGTTAAACCTGATTGAATAACGACTAGTCTTCCGTTTCCAAGCTGACCGGTGGATGCATGTTGAAGCTCACGGATCGAAGTATCCTGAACAGTATGACCAACGTAAAAAGGTGTTTTCGCCCCTTGCGCGTAACGAAACCATGGGGTCAAGTCTGGCAATCGGACGCGAACTCATCCTTGGCCCCTCCGCGCTGGCGCTATAGCAGAGCTTGTGTCCGTTTGCCAGACTTGACCCCTGCTCGTTGACCCCTACTCGTGGCCCCCTACTCGTGACCCCTACTCGCTATTCGCTACGCGAACTTATCCTTGGCCCCTCCGCGCTGGCGCTACAGCAGAGCTTGTGTCCGTTTGCCAGACTTGACCCCTACTCGCTGCCTTGTGCCTTTACACATTTTTCGACCTATTGAGGGACATTACGTTGGAGGCAAATCAGACTCGGTGAAGTTCACACGTTTCGACTAACTAATCAGGTGAAGCGATATCAACAGTTCTCGATAGCGTTTACAATCGATGCTGATTTCACTTAACTGAATGAAAATTTAGTCGATCGAGATATTAGAGCTTCCCAGCACGAGATTGTTCTTTTTTCTTTTCCCATAGTTTGAAATTATCTTCCACCAGATTGGCTACACGTACCACATCATCAAACGCTGCGGGATTGTCGAATCGCTTGGATTCCGGAACTCGCTGGTGGTCGTATCGCTCATCGGGATTGAAGATCCCTTCCAGATGAGCGTTCACTCGAAAAATTACGTGGTGAGTTCGCCAGCATATAGACTCTTCAAACTTTGCGAGTTCTTCTCTTGACATTTTGAACTCCACACCACCAATCCAGGCTTCACTATAAAATGCGAACGCGATTTGCTCGTACCCAGACTGTGATTTGTCATATGCAGCGTCACTAAACAGTACTCTCCAGCGGGGTACATACCGAAAACTCATATCAATCATTATCGGACGAAATAGGCGACGACTAATGTCGACTTCCGTCAGCGTTGACGGCAAGGATGTGTAGAACTTTGCGAAGACCTCGATAATATACCCTACGTTCGGCGTGAGAAGCTCAATATAGCGAGCGATTACAAATCCCACCTTTCCATCCTTGTTAACTGCGGGAATATGAAACAAGTCACCAGGACTACTTTTCGTGTTTAACCGCTTCATAGGATTAGCATCCCGACTTATTGATGGATTTGAAAGCTCGTTTGTACTCACGGATGTGGGAACGCCCCCTAACATCTTTTCGATTCTTGTTGATTGGCTGAACAACGTTTCCAGGGAAACGCCCAGTTCGAGTATTAAAAATCTCGCTGTAAACCTGCTCAATTCCCCTTGCTTGTGTATAGGTTACCCCACGTGCCAGAGGTACTAATATATCTCCCTTTTGCGCCCTTCCGGTAGTCATATGCTGGCTTAGCCGCGCTAACGTATCCTGACGAGTGTGCCCAACGTAGAATGGTTCGGTAGCTCCTGTCTTGTATAACCCGTATACGATAAAGTCCGATGCATTGAGCGGTGTGAGCACCCACCCTAGTGGGTCCATCCACATTGTAGGATTCGGCACGTACGCATACAGGTTCGCGCCACCATCCAGCCCAATGGGATCTTGACTTATAAAGCGCCCGACATCCGGATCATAGAACCGAAACGTGTTGTAGTGAAGCCCGGTTCCATCATCCGCGTACTGGCCCGGAAAGCGCAGCGGCTGGTCGATGCGTCCGACCGGCACTGCGTCTTCCCCTGTTTCGACCTTACCCCAAGCGTCATAGTTTCCGGCCCAGGCCAATTCCCCCGCTTCGTCCGTCACCTCCAGCGGCGTGCCGACCAAGTCGGTGTGGAAGTGATAAACCCGCGTTGGGCGTCTGGCTGTGTCGGTCGCGACAGCACTCCCCGCCCGCGCAATGACAGCATCGATGCGCGCCAGCGGCGTGTACTCCGCATCCGGACTGTAGACATAACTACTCACGCCGCCCGCGCGCACTTCCTGCACCATGCGCAGCCCTTGCCAGACGAACCGCTTGGTAACCGTCTGCGCCGCGCCTCCGTTGGGGCTGCACGTTTCGCGCGTGCCGATGCGCCTGCCCAGCGGATCGTAATCGAAGCGCATGGTCGAACAACCCCAGGTATCCTCGGTCGACACGCTGACCAGCCGGTCCTCGGCGTCGAAGCTGAAACGCTGAACCCGATGCGCCCCCTTGCGCTTGGTGCTGACACTCCCCCACGCGTCATAGTCGAAGCGCAGATCCTGCCACACCATGAGCCGGTTGCCAGCCACCTGACCGCGACTCTTGCGCGCCACGTGATCGAGCAGGTTGCCCGCCGCATCCCACGCGAACTCTTCACGCCGCTGGTCCAGCCTGCGCGTGCGCAGCAGCAGCTGCCCGGCGGCGTCATGCTGGTAGTCGATCTCGCCGCGCACGCCGTCGGCCTGCCCCGCCACGTCGCCGCGCGGATGGTAGCGATAGCTGCGCCATAGCCTCCCCTGCCCCGGCCCCGCCGGCGCGGTCCCCACGCCCGCCGCCTGCCAGATGCGCCGTCCCAGCGCGTCGTAGCCGACCCGCTGCGTCAGGCTCCCCTGCGTGTGCTGCACCTCGCGGTGCAGGTCGTCCCGTTCAAAGTCACTGATCACGCGGCCGGCGCTACGGATCTGGTGCACGTGGCCCGAGCCGTAGGTCAGCATGTCGATCCGCTGGCCATGCGGCAGGTGCAGCGTGCCGAGGTTGTCGAGTTCATCGTAGTCGTAGCCGACCACACCATCAGCCCCATACTCGGCCACCATACGGCCGGCCTTATCGTATTCAAAGCGCACGGCGCTGGCGGCGATGCCCAGTTCGACACCCACGCTGGTAGGCTCCCGCCTTGCGCCGCTCAGCCGGTCGCCATCGTCCCAGCTGTACACGGTAGTCGCCGTGGCGCTCTCCTGTTTGAGCAGACGCCCCATCGTGTCGTGCTCGTACCGAATCGTCCGGCGCGCCGGCACTGCGCCGTTACGGCCCTGCGGCGCACCCTGCGTCTCGATCGCCAACAGCACGCCGGCCTCGTCGTAACGCAAGTGCCGCTCCACTCCATCCGGACGCGTCTCACGCACCAGGCGGTCGCCCTGGTCGTAGCCGAAGCGGTAGCGCGTGTCGCTGTCGGTGGCCAGCTCCATGAGTCGCCCGCGCGCATCGTAGCGATAGCCCACGTGGCGCTGCGCCGGATCGATAGCGTCGACAATCTGGCCGCGCGCATTGCGCGTCCAGCGCTGGCTCTGAAGTGCGCTGTTGCGCTGCTCCACCGGCAGCCCCGCCGCGTCATAGCGGAATGACTCGGTGCTGCCATCGGCCAGAATCACCCCTGTCACCTCGCCGGTGCGCAGGCGCTGATAGCGTGTGGTCTGGCCCAGCGCATCGGTGACGCTGGCCAGATAGCCATCGGCATCGTAGCGGTAGCGTGTGACCTTGCCCGAGCAGTCCGTGTACGACAGCAGCTGGCCACGCGCATCCCACTCGCTGTGCTGGCGGCCACCCCGCGCGTCGACGTGCACCAGCGGCAGCGGGGACAGGCTGTCGGCGTATTCGTAGCGGTCGCGCCGTCCCAAGGGATCGATGCTCGCCGTCAGGCGGCCCAGGTAGTCGTACTGGGCGCGCCAGCGGCTGCCGTCGGGCAGCGTCAGCTGGCTGACGCGCAGGCTGTTGGCGTCGTACGACGTCGTTGTCACGCGGCCCAGCGCATCGGTCTCGCGGACGATGCGGCCCGCATCGTCGTACTCGAACGCCACTTCGCGCTGGCCCGGCAAGCCAATCACGCGCGGCATGCCGGCCTCGTTGTACTCGATACGGTAGATGGCGCCATCGAGATCGGTGCAAGCGACGATCTGGAACTGTGCGTCGTACTGCCAGTGCGCGCTGCGGCCCAGTTCATCCTCGGCCCAGCTCTGGCGCGTGTCGGGGTCGTAGCGGAACGTCGTGTGCGCGCCTTCGCTGGTGCGGCACGCCACCACGCGCGCGACGCCGCCAACATTGGCCCAGACATAGCTGCATACAAATCCGAGGGCGCTGGTGTGGCTGGCCATCAGCCCATCTGCGTAACTGAACTTGCGGGCGACATTACCATTGGCGTCGGTGACGCTTACCAGCTGGCCCAGCGCATCGTAGCCGTAGGTGACCAGCGGACCTGGCGTGCCACCGTGGATGCACGCGATGCCGAGCAGACGGGATGACTGATCGCTGTAATCCAGCTGCAGTTCCTGGCCACCGCTGGTGCGCACGGAGCGCACGCGGTCCTGCTCGTCGCGCAGATAGGCGTGCCACTGGCCGCTGCGGTCTTCCACCCGCCTCAGCCACGCGGTCTGTTCAGAGCCCACATCAAGCTGGCCGAAGTCGTAATACATCTCGTTGAGGTCATACATGACGAACCGGCCATCGTGCGTGCACGCGAGGTAGCGCTGTTCCGCAGCGCTGAAGGAACTGTGCCCCGGCGGCACCAGCGGGAACCCGGTTTCACGTCCTTGTGCATCGGTGAACCATAGGTGCTCTCCACGCTTTTGCAGGCGCAGGTCCCATGGCAGTACCCAGCCTTTGCCAAGGCAGCCTTCGTAGGTGAGGTTGCTGCCGTAGAAGCGCGAGCACACCAGCGGCATCGGGCTGTTCACCACGCAATCGACTTCGCGCTCGGCCAGCAGCACCTTGCGGCCTGTGGCCACGTCGACCGGATGGCCGAACAGCCCCCCCATCGCGCGCTCCACAACAGGCGCGGCCACGTAGCGGCCCACCGCTTCGCCCGCGACAAAGCCGCCGATGAACTTGGCCGCGCACGGCAGCGCTGCGCGCGACATGCCGCCAGCGGCCTTGAGCATGCCGGCAAGGCCGCCGACCAGGCCCGCGAGGGCGAACGCCCAGTCCACCGTCGTGCGCAGCCAGGCCGGCACCTCATCGGCCACCGGCAGGTAGGCAACCCTGCCGCCGCCGATGAATACGTTGGAGGAGCCCTGGCCGATCTTGGCGCCGCAGTTAGCCGCATCCTGCTTGCGTGCAGCCGGAAAGCCGTTGATGAACACGCTCGATGAACCTTCAGCGATCAGCGGCACCGGGGTGTGCTTGGAGCACACGACCGTGCTGGCCATCGCGAACGCGGCCCCCAGGCTATTGACGCTGACGTTGGGCGAGGCGGTGGCGATGGCGCCGGCGGGCGCGGAGAACATCTTCCCGATCGCTTCTCCCAGCCCCAGGATCAGCGATGCTCCCACCCCGGCGGCCATGCCGGCGAGGAGCGCGACGCCGAAGCCGCACGTGAAGGTGGCGAACGCCACGGCGGCAATCAGCGCGATGCCAATGACGGCGCCGACGAGAAAGCCGGTCAGCGCGCTGGTATGGGCAATCGGGTCGGTAAGGCGGGCGGCTTCGAACATAGTCGGCTAATAAGCTAACGAAGAAGAATGGAAGAACGATTAGACTGCGGCGGCTTGCGCATCGACCGCTGACGGCGTGCCGACGAAGCTGTCGAGCCAGCTGCGCCACAGCGCTTCGAAGCCGTCGTCAAACGGCAGCGCGCAAGCGGCCGTCAAAATCAAGGCCCGCTGCGGTGCGATCAGGAATGCGGCTTGGCGCTGGCGGATGGTTTGCCTGCCGTTCTTGTAGTGGGCTTCGATGGATTCGCCCGCCAGTGCGGCACTGCCTTGTCCGAGCTGCTCGGCACGGCGCTGCACCAGCACATGGCCCGGCAGGCGTGCCGCGAGCAGCTGCAGCTGCCTGTCGATGTAGGTGGAAAGGGTCTCGCCGTCGCTTAGCCGGTCGCGCGCGATGCTCAGGTTTGGTTGGCGCTGCGGATCGTTGGGTACGAACAGATTGGCCGTGCGATCTTCAAAGCCGGCAGGCAGGCAGATACTGCCTTCGTGCAGGCCGATGCGTGCTTCGTCGTTACCGTTGATGGCGCTCATGCGTGCTCCCCCAGAAATTTACGGATTCAGCAAAATGGTCGTGGCGACGATGACGATCGACTGCGGCGTCATCGTGATCGAACTGCCGCCCACCTCCAGCGTGATCCTGGTCGCCGCGCTGATGTTGACTTCGCCGCCCTGCGACGTCACCGTCACGTCTCCCTTGACCGTGGTGTCCGCGCGGCCATCGGTGACGGTCAGCGTCAGGTTGTTCTTGACCACATCGGTGCGGGCGCCGCCCACGGTCTGCGTCAGGTCCTTGGCCACGTCTTCGGTCTGGCTGCCGCCTACCTGCACGCTGCGGTCGCCGCCCACGGCCTGGCTGTCGTTGCGCTCGACCACGCAGTCCATATCGCGTTCCGCCTGAATCCACAGCTGTTCGGCACCCTTCTTGTCTTCGAAGCGGATGGCGTTGGCGTTCTCGTACGTGCCGCCCGGCGTGGAGCGCGACAGGATGCCGCTCTGGGTTTTATTGGCCGGCAGCGCCCACGGCGGCATGGTGTGCGCGTTGGGTACCATCGCTGTAATCAGCGGCCGGTCGGGATTCCCATCGAGGAACTGGACCACGACTTCGGAGCCGATGCGCGGTATCGACGTCATGCCGAAGCTCGCGCCAGCCCAGGGCGTGGCTACGCGCAGCCAGGCCGAACTCTTTTCGTCGTATTGGCCTGTGCGGTCCCAGTGGAACTGCACCCGCACGCGACCGTATTCGTCGGTATGGATTTCTTCGCCCGGCGGCCCCACCACGATGGCGGTCTGCAGGCCGTAGATCTTCGGCTCGGTGCTGTTGTAGCCGCGACCCGGACGCCACGGAATGCGCTTGCGGATGCACGTGATCCGATTGTCGTAATGAGATAAGAGCGTGTCGCCGGCCTGGTAGTTGTTACTGGCGGTGTGGCGCACGTCGAGGATCAGGAACTGCATTGCTTCTGCACCAGCACCCGCGCCCGCGCCGGCAGCGCTATCGCGGGCGGCGTCGAAGTGGCCGCTCAACTCGAACGCGCGTCCCGGTTGGGCGAAACGGTCATTGCCGACGCCTTCGAAGTGCTTGCCGCCCGCTTCGAGCTCCTCCAGGCGCAGGCGTACCTGCGCATCGCCGTCCTCGCTATCCTTGAACCCGTAGGCGCCGGCGTAATCGTAGACTTCGATGGGCAGCACGTCACCCTGCTGGTTGACGGTGGGCAGATCGACCGTCCTGGGGCGCGGATCCTTGAAGTCGAAGCTGGATACGACTACGCTGCCCGGCACCAGGCGCCGCACCGGCGTCCACTCGGACAGTGCATCGTCTTCGCTGGCGCCGGCCTCGGCTTGAAAAGAGATGTCGGTGCGTGCGCCGTCGATCGGCGCGCCCTGGGTCGAGTCGTCTGACAGGATCAGGGTATGGCCGCCGGCCGTGTGTTCGTACCAGTACAACCAGCCCTTCTGCTCCCAGCGGCGGTGCAGGTAGTTGTAGTCCGACTC
This sequence comes from Janthinobacterium lividum, assembly GCA_943372275.1. Taxonomy (GTDB): domain Bacteria; phylum Pseudomonadota; class Gammaproteobacteria; order Burkholderiales; family Burkholderiaceae_D; genus Telluria_A; species Telluria_A lividum_A. The sequence goes on along the minus strand of CALRYE020000005.1, from coordinate 19,283 downwards.
GCCGTACTGGCAGGCGAACGTGACGGCCGGATCGTCGCCGCCGATGCGCATCTGCGAAGCGCGCAGCGGATAGTCGGCGAAAATCTCGTCGGTTTGCTGGCACAGCGTCTTATGGTGAAACAGGTAGTGATCGCGGCGCAGGCGCAGGTAGGCCAGCCACGGCAGCAGCACCATCTCGTAGTACACCGCGGCGCCATCGGTGCGCAGGCGGCGGAACTCGAACACGTAGCCGTTGAAGTGGCGCAGGCTGCGGTCCTCGCGCACCAGCGCAACCGTCACCAACTTGCCCAGCACGTCCTTGAGCGCGATGCCGGCGTCGTCGGAAATGACCTCCACCACGAACCGGAAATCGCGCGACACGCCCTCGCTCGCGTCGAGCCGGTTGGCCACCATCAGGGCGGCAGGCCCGTCTTCATTGGGAAAACTCAGCCGCAACAGCCGGTTGTTCTGGCGTAGCGCGGCCATGGCCGTAAACGCCGACTCGCTGATGGTGGACATATCTTTATCCCCGGAAAGTACATTCTCGGCCGCTCGGATGGAAGGTACGGAGAGAGCTCAGCTAGGGACTGAGTTAGCTCCGGCCACCGATGCTAACGGGGAAAGGCGGGGACAGATTTGATATGGCTTTAATGACAACGCGATGCGCGTGTGCGGGGATGTTGCAGATCAGCGAAGGGAGTATGGCGGGTGCACAGGCACCCGGTGAAGCGCAGCGTCGGCGTACGGCAGTGGCTGCCGTACGCTGACGGTGGCAAGGTCAGCGGCGCTCGCTCTGGTCGACCGGCGTCTCGTCGGTCTGGATGATGCTTACCGGCTTGCCTTTGGCCAGGCGCCACAGGTAGACCAGGTAGCCGGACAGGCCGTACATGACGAACACGGGGAACAGCACGCCGTGGGGATCGATCGCCACGATGGCGAACGCCAGCGCGATCAGGAACACGGCGATGAACGGCACCGACTTGCGGAAATTGACGTCCTTAAAGCTGTAATACGGCACGTTGGTGACCATGGTCAGGCCGGCGAACAGCGTGATCGCCCACGATACCCATGGCGCTTCCAGACCTGAGCGGCCCAGATCGTTCATCATCAGGATGAAGCCGGCCACGATGCCGGCCGCGGCCGGGCTGGGCAAGCCCTGGAAAAAGCGCTTGTCGACCACTTCGATATTGGTGTTGAACCGGGCCAGGCGCAGCGCGGCGCCGGCGCAATACACGAAGGCGGCGATCCAGCCGAACTTGCCCAGACCGCGCAGCGACCATTCGTACATCACCAGCGCCGGGGCGGCGCCGAACGACACCATGTCGGACAGGCTGTCGTACTGGGCGCCGAACTCGGACTGGGTGTTGGTCAGGCGCGCGATGCGCCCGTCCAGCGCGTCGAGGATCATGGCCACGAAAATGGCCCAAGTGGCGTGTTCGAACTTGTTGTTCATCGCCATCACGATGGCGAAAAAACCACAGAACAGCGCCGCCGTCGTGAAGGCATTGGGCAACAGGTAGATGCCGCGCCGCCGGACCGGGTTGCCGTCGGCGTCGTATTTGCGGCGCGTGATCTTGCTGAAACGCGAGATCTTGGCCTTGTTGGCGGTCGCGCCTGGCTTTCTGCGGCGGGGAAATTGGGGCATAGGGTTCCGATAAGGGTCAGGCTGGCCGGTTGATGCCGGGTTGACCGCCGGTGGCGGCTGTTGGCACTTATTATAGTAGCGCCGTGGCAAACCCGGCCACCAAACTGGCAGACGCGTGCATGCCCTGCTGCAGCGGCTGCGCTAGCAAGGCGGCATGCCGTTTATCCGCGCAAAGTCCGCGCATTGTCCGCGCATTGTCCGCGCATTGGCAGCGCACTGAGCAAGCGTGCTCTGTGCGCGTTAAGTGTGGGAGCCGCCCCGCGCGCCCGGGCGCCGCGGCGCGGTCCCCCACTTAACGGTGACAGAGCTTATTTCTGCCGGTAAATAGTGCTTTTGTAGGCCGGGTCGCTGGCAATCTGCTGCTCGGTGTACGGCAAGTTCACGAAGGTTTTACGTGAGAACAACTCGGTCTGGTCGGCGTACCACGGCGAGGCCGGGTCGGTCGACTGCGAGTAGGTCAGCAACGCCTGCGCCACCGGGCCGGCATCGTCGAAGCCGACCGTCTGCACATAGCTGGTGCCGTGCATCACTTCGCGCAGCCCATTGACCACGATCGGGCTGTCGATCTGGTTGTAGACGCCGAACCGGTCCGCCCCGCCGTGGATCGGAATGCGTCGCGCGCCGCTGGCCGTGTTGCGCGTGGCGCCCTGGATCTGGCCCCACAGCGTGGTGTCGGTCCAGCCGCGCGACTGTGCTTCCCGCGCCGACGACGCCAGCGCCGTGCGCACCGCGCCGGCAATGGCCGGATCGGTCACGTTCAGGCCGCGCGGCGTGTTGACCGGATCGGCCGGATTGAACGGCACCGTGAATGCGCCCGGCAAGGCCGTCACGCGGTCGAACACGCCCTGGAAGTAGACGTAGCCGATATTGGCGTCCAGGTTGGCCGTGCGGTCCCATGCAGCCAGCTTGGCGCACGGGGCGGTCAGGTCGACCGCCGTGCCGTCGGAGGCGGTGGCGTTCTTGGGACCGGCGCACACGCTCAGAATATCGTCGAGGGTCTGGTCGGCCATGTACACGCGGTTACCCAGCAACATACCCTGCAGCTGGCCCATGTTCATGCGGTTGCCCGGCAGGCCGTCGGTGCCGGCCAGACGGCCTTGCAGCTGGGTGATGCCCAGCCGCGTGCGGGGACGCAGCGGCGTGCCTTCGCGGCTGACGATGTCGGGGAAACCGGTCAGCCGCTGGGCCGGGTTGCTAAGCCACGAACTGTCGTTGGAGTTTTGCACGAAGTCGGTCCGCTGCAGGCGCGGCAGGCTGGCGCCGGCGAAGATGCCCTTCTGCGGCGCGGCCGCGTCGGCATCCCACTGGCAGGCGCTGGTGGCGCCGCTGAGCACGTACAAACCCTGGCTGGCCAGCGGCTTGAAAGGCGTCGGCACGCATTGCGCCTGCTTGGCGGCCGACACGTTCGGCACAGCCGTCACGTTCATGTACAGGGCCGCGCCGGCCTTGTCGGTGGCCACGGTGTTGACCCATGGCAGGCCGACGATGCGGTCAACGGACTCGCGGAACGCGTCCAGCGAGCCGGCCCGGTTCATGGCCGACCATTGTTCCAGCATGCGGTAGTTTTCCAGGTTGGCGTCGCGCAGCGCATAGGCGCTCTGCGCGGTCCAGTCCAGACGGCCCGGAATCACCGCCAGCAGGCCCATCGGGGTGCTGTAGAAATCCTGGCTGCGCTTGCCGATGCTGCCGTCGGCGCCCTTCACGTCGATGGTGACGGTGCGCTTGACCATGCTCTGGGATTTGCCGTCGAACATGTACTTGGTCGGATCGGTCGGGTCCAGCTGCAAGTGCTGCATGGTGAAGTGGGCCGAGGTGTTGACAGTGTGGGTCCAGGCCACGTCGCGGTTGAAGCCGATGTTGACCACTGGCAGGCCGCTGAGCGAGGCGCCCATGGCATCCAGCTTGCCCGGGATGGTCAGGTGCAGCTGGTAAAAGCGCAGCGCGCCCTGCCATGGGAAGTGCGGATTGCCCAGCAACAGGCCGCGGCCGTTCTCGCTGGCGTCCTTGCCGAGGGCGACGCCGTTGCTGCCCATCTGCGAACGCAGCTCGGCCCAGTATTCGGGGCTCATCGGATTGACTTCGGCAGCGCTCGGGGCGCGCGCGGCCGGCGCCACGCCAGGAGGCGCGGCGGCGACGATGCCGGCGATGAACTGCGCGGCCCCGCCTTCGGCGGCGTAGCGGCGCAGCAGCCGGATCATGTCGTCGGTGGTGACGGGGCGCACCCAGGCGCCGTTGCGGCAGTCGGCGGCAAGGCCGGCCGCGCCCGTGTCGGCCAGGTAGCGGTTGTAGCCGGCCACATAGCCGTCGATCAGCGCGCGCATGGGCGCGGGCTGCTGCTCCCACTGGGTGGCGACCGAGGCGGGGTCGTTGATGAGGCGATAGTAGTAATCGGTCTGCAAGCTGGTCACGGTGCGCCCGCCCAGCAAGGTGACGACGTTATCGGCGCCGAAGTACTTCGAGCGCTCGCCGCTGACGGTGACGAATTCATTGGCCAGCACGCAGAAATTGTCTTGCGCATAGGCCAGCGCGACGCCGAACCCCAGGCCCGCCTCGTCGTTGGCCTTGATGTGGGCCACGCCGTGCGCGGTGCGGCGGATCTCGGCCAGGTAAGTCGGGGTCGGCACCACCTCGCCGGTCTTGCCGCCGAGCTTGTAATCGCTGTGCTCGCTGCAGGCGGACAGAGTGGCGAGCGCGACAGCGCCCATGAGCAGCGCAGGCGCTGAGGAAAACCGTCGATGGATCATGCTGGCCCGGAGAGGAAAGTGAGCGAATGTGACACTCGCAATCTTAAAATTTTACCACCGCCGGGTTGCAGGAAGCCACGAAAAATTACTTGAATTTCACCTTTCCCACCAGGCGCATCTGCAGCGTGGTCTCGCCCGGCTCGAAGCTCGGTTCGGCAACGTCCGCCGACTCGCGCTTGGCCGACGCGCGCATCATCATGGGTGCGGCGGCCGCATCGGCGCCCTGCCCGCCGTAGTTGCCCGAGCCTTCGAAGTCGACCGTGTCGAGCGTGGCGTCGGACAGTTTGCGGCCCATGGCGTTGGCGATCGAGGCGATGCGCTCGTTCAGGTTTTGATAGGTGGCGGCGATGCGCTTGTCGTCGAGCTTCTTGGTGGCCGCGGGGCTGAGGCCAAACTGCAGATTGTTCAGGCCCAGCACCTTTTGCACGGCGGCGGTCATCTTCGGCAAACCCGCCAGGTTGGTGGTCTTGACTTCAAGATACTGGCCGACGCGCCAGCCGGTGGGCACGCGCGGCTTGACGATCTGGCGGCCCTGCTGGTCGACCGGCTGGGGACGCTCTTCCGGGTAGACCGGATAGGTGTAGTAGCCCTGGGTCTTGAGGATGGCTTGCGGATCTTCGCGGCGCACGATGTCGGTGCCCTGCTTCATTTTCTGGTTGACCCGGCTGGCGGCGGCGGCCTTGTCCTTGTCCTGCTCTTCGATCATGAAGCTGGCGACGGCCTCGTCGTTGGCTTGGGTCACTTCGCCGTAGGCGGGCACCACGACGAGGGTGCCGGTGGTGGGCAGCGAGTGGGCGTGGGCGGTGGCGGCAATGACCAGCATGCTGGCGGCGGCAATGAGGCGGGATGGGGTCATGCGTAATTCTCCTTGGTGGATACGGGCAGATGGTGTCGATCGACAGCAGCTGCTTTACTCAGGACGATACGCGAATCCCGATGCGAAACGCATCAATGACATTGAAAGTTGCAAATTTACCCAATTTGGTTACAACTGGGCTTGGTAACAGCACCCAAGTGACGACACCAAGTGACGAACACCTGTAAACGAAAAACCGTCATCCTCGCGTAGGCGAGGATCCATACCACCTCAGCTCAGAGGTGCTATGGATCCCCGCCTGCGCGGGGATGACGGCCAGGCGTGTTGCGGCTGATTGCGCGCCGGTTCAGTTGGTGAGACCGGGCGCGCGAACCTTACACCTTTTTAGTTCTTCGACTGATCAACCAGCTTGTTCTTGGCGATCCAAGGCATCATGGCGCGCAGTTTTGCGCCGACGACTTCGATTTCGTGCTCGGCGTTCAGACGACGACGCGAGATCAGGGTCGGTGCACCGGCGGCGTTTTCCAGGATGAACGACTTGGCATATTCGCCGGTCTGGATGTCCTTCAGGCACTGACGCATCGCGTCCTTGGTCGCTTCGGTCACAACACGCGGGCCCGTCACGTACTCGCCGTATTCGGCGTTGTTCGAGATCGAGTAGTTCATGTTGGCGATGCCGCCTTCGTAGATCAGGTCGACGATCAGCTTCAGCTCGTGCAGGCACTCGAAGTACGCCATTTCAGGCGCGTAACCAGCTTCGGTCAGGGTCTCGAAACCAGCCTTGATCAGTTCGACGGCGCCGCCGCACAGAACAGCCTGCTCACCGAACAGGTCGGTTTCGGTTTCTTCGCGGAAGTTGGTTTCGATGATGCCGGCACGGCCGCCGCCGTTGGCCATGGCGTACGACATGGCGATGTCACGGGCCGAACCGGACTTGTCCTGGTACACGGCGATCAGGTGAGGCACGCCGCCGCCCTGGGCGTAGGTACCGCGCACGGTGTGGCCTGGCGCTTTCGGGGCGACCATGATCACGTCCAGGTCGGCGCGTGGCACGACTTGGCCGTAGTGCACGTTGAAGCCGTGGGCGAAGGCCAGGACCGCGCCCTGCTTGGCGTTCGGCTCGACGTTTTCTTTGTAGACCTTGGCGATGTTCTCATCCGGCAGCAAGATCATGATGATGTCGGCGGCCTTGATGGCCTCGTCGACTTCGGCCACTTTCAGACCGGCTTGCTCAACCTTGGTCCACGACGCGCCGCCTTTGCGCAGGCCGACGGTAACGTTGACACCCGAATCGTTCAGGTTCTGCGCGTGAGCGTGACCCTGGGAGCCGTAGCCGATGATGGCAACGTTCTTGCCTTTAACGAGGGAGAGGTCGCAGTCTTTGTCGTAAAAAACGTTCATGTTATTTCCTATATTTTCTTTGTCAGGGGGGTGTGCTGAAACTACTTACTACAGCACGTATTACACTTTGAGGATGCGTTCGCCGCGGCCGATACCGGAACCGCCGGTGCGTACCGTTTCGAGGATCGAGGCGCGGTCGATGGAATCGATGAACGCGTCGAGCTTGGTCTTGTTGCCGGTCAGCTCGATCGTGTAGGTCTTTTCCGTGACGTCGATGATGCGGCCGCGGAAAATATCCGCGGTGCGCTTCATCTCTTCACGCTCTTTGCCAACCGCGCGCACCTTGATGAGCATGAGTTCGCGCTCGATATGCGCGCCCTCGGTCAGGTCCACCACTTTCACGACCTCGATCAGGCGGTTCAGGTGCTTGGTGATTTGCTCGATGATGTCATCCGAGCCGCTCGTGACGATGGTCATGCGCGACAGGGTGGCGTCTTCGGTGGGGGCGACGGTCAGCGTCTCGATGTTGTAGCCGCGGGCGGAAAACAGGCCGACCACGCGCGAGAGCGCGCCGGCTTCGTTTTCCAGCAGGACGGAAATGATATGTCTCATTTACAGGTCCTCCGAACCGAGCAGCATTTCAGACAGGCCCTTGCCTGACTTGACCATCGGCCAGACGTTCTCCGATTGGTCGGTAATGAAGTTCATGAACACTAAGCGGTCTTTCATGCCGAACGCTTCGCGCAGGGCCCCGTCCACATCGCCCGCCTTTTCGATCTTCATGCCCACGTGGCCATAGGCCTCCGCCAGCTTTTCGAAGTCGGGCAGCGAATCCATGTACGACTCGGAATAACGCGAGCCGTAATCGATTTCCTGCCACTGGCGAACCATGCCGAGGAACCGGTTGTTCAGCATAATGATTTTCGGCGTCAGGTTGTATTGCTTGCAGGTTGCAAGTTCCTGGATGCACATCTGGATCGAACCTTCGCCGGTGATGCAGGCAACGGTCGCGTCCGGATTGGCCATCTGCACGCCCATGGCGTACGGCAAGCCGACACCCATGGTGCCCAGGCCGCCGGAATTGATCCAGCGGCGCGGCTTGTCGAAGCGGTAGTATTGCGCGGCCCACATCTGGTGCTGGCCCACGTCGGACGTGATGAAGGCATCGCCTTTGGTGATGTCCCACACTTTTTCCACCACCGACTGCGGCTTGATGACCAGGTCCGAATGGCTGTATTTCAGGCATTCCTTGCCGCGCCATTCGTTGATCTGCTTCCACCAGTCTTTCAGGGGAGCGGCGTTCGGCTTGGCATCGGCGGCATCGAGCTGCGCCAGGAATTCGATCAGCACATCCTTGACGTTGCCGACGATGGGAATGTCGACCTTGACGCGCTTGGAGATCGACGATGGATCGATGTCCACGTGGATGATCTTGCGCGGGTGCGAGGCGAAGTGCTTGGGGTTGCCGATCACGCGGTCGTCGAAGCGGGCGCCGATGGCGATCAGCACGTCGCAGTGCTGCATCGCCATGTTCGCTTCGTAGGTGCCGTGCATGCCCGGCATGCCGACGAAGTTCTCGCTCGACGCTTTATAGGCGCCCAGGCCCATCAGCGTGTTGGTGACCGGGAAGCCAAGCTTATCGACCAGCTTGTTCAGCTCGGGCGAGGCATTGGCCAGGATCACGCCGCCGCCGGTGTAGATCATCGGGCGTTCGGCTTGCAGCAGCAATTGCACGGCCTTGCGGATCTGGCCCGAATGACCCTTGTCGATCGGCTTGTACGAGCGCATTTCGACTTCTTTCGGATAGTCGAACACGCACTTGTGCATGGTGATGTCTTTGGGGATATCGACCAGCACCGGACCGGGACGGCCGGTCTTGGCGATAAAGAAAGCTTTTTTGATGGTCGCAGCCAGGTCTTTCACGTCTTTGACGAGGAAGTTGTGCTTGACCACAGGACGGGTGATGCCGACGGTATCGCATTCCTGGAACGCATCCTGGCCGATCGCGTGGCTGGGCACCTGACCGGAGATGACGACCATCGGAATCGAATCCATGTAGGCGGTCGACAAGCCGGTGACGGCATTGGTGACGCCCGGGCCGGACGTGACGAGGGCAACGCCCACCGTGTTCGAGCTGCGCGAATAGGCATCGGCGGCGTGAATGGCGGCTTGCTCGTGACGCACGAGGATGTGCTGGAATTTGTCTTGCTGGAAGATAGCGTCGTAGATGTAGAGCACTGCTCCACCTGGATAACCGAAGACGTGCTTGACACCCTCTTCAGCCAGACAACGCACGACTATCTCGGCGCCCGTGATGGGGGCCGCTGATTCGTTACTCATGATAAATCCTTTCAAGACCCATTGGGAGGTGATCGGATGCTCCGTCCTAACGAAATTCGCGATGCGCGACAGTGCTCAGGCGTCCCTTTTATCTGCGGTCACGGCGATCTTTCACGTACCCATAGATACGTTACGAACCGGCGCTGGGCGCAACTCGTTTGGCGTGAGTTTCTGTTGCGACTGTGTGCGAATCTCTCGCGCTTGTGGCACGGGTGAGAGCAAACTGCCTACTAGATGAAAGCGCGTCAGGTCGAATGTGGCGTTGTGTGCCGGTCGCGACGTGACCATAACAGCTTCGGGATGATGAAGCGTACTATACATTACTGCGTTGCACCATTGCGGTCAAGGCAATTCGGGAAAAACCGCGCCGGCACGGGCGAAACGATGCACTTTTTGCACAAAGACTGAGAATAATGATGCTGTTTGACCTGAGAATTTGCTAGCATGCGTCAGTTTTCGCAAATGCCCGCAGGCTATGTCGCTGTCGCGTAGTGCACCACCCTTCTACTTGCATGGCCACAGACAAAGAACTTTCCGACTTTCTCGCTCACGTCGAACGGCGCGCCTTCAAGCAAGCCGTCTATGCCGTGCGCAAGGATGAAGCCGCGCTCGATATCGTGCAGGACGCGATGATCAAGCTCGCCGAAAAATACGGCGACAAACCGGCCGCCGAGCTGCCCATGCTGTTCCAGCGCATTTTGCAAAATACGATACTCGACTACTTCCGCCGCGAAAAGGTGCGCAACACCTGGGTCAGCCTGTTTTCCGGAATGGGACGGCGCGATAATGACGGCGAGGAATTTGATATACTGGAGGCGCATGGGGCGGAGGAAGGCACGCAGGCATCGGAGTCGAGCGCCGATCAGGTCGAACGCCAGCAAACCCTGCGCATCATCGAAGCGGAAGTACAAAAACTGCCGGCGCGTCAACGGGAAGCCTTCCTCATGCGTTACTGGCAGGATATGGACGTGGCTGAAACCGCCGAAGCGATGGGGTGTTCCGAAGGGAGTGTCAAGACGCACTGCTCCCGCGCCACTCACGCACTCGCCGAATCGCTGAAAGCCAAGGGAATTAAATTATGAACGCCGACGACCTGAACTTTGCGTACAAGGTACGCCACGCTCTGAACGAGCAACTCGATCGCCTTCCCGATGCCAGCGCCGCGCGGCTGGCCGCCGCGCGCCAGGCCGCGCTGGCACGCAAGAAACCCGACGCACCGACTTCCCTGGCCCAGGGCAAGCTGGCCGGCAACACCGGCTTGTTTTCCTTCGCCTTTCTGGGCCGCATGAGCGTGGCCATTCCGCTCATGGCCCTGGTGGTGGGGCTGGCCGGCGTGTACCAATACGAAGAACAGCAACGCGCGGCCGAAATCGCCGAGCTCGATGCGGCCATGCTGGCCGACGAGTTGCCGCTGACTGCCTATCTGGATCAGGGCTTCAACGCCTACCTTGAACAGCGCGCGCAATAAATGACCGGCCCACGTCAGCGGCACGGTACCTTCTGGCTGCTTGCAGCGACCCTCGCGCTTGCATGCGCCCATCCGGCGCTGGCGCAGCAGCCCGGCGCCGCCGCGCCCGTGGCCGCCCCTGCCGCGGTGGCGGAAAAACCCTTGTGGAGCGAACTGACCGATGCGCAAAAGTCGGCCCTGTTGCCGCTGGCGACCGAGTGGGACCGCATGGACGCGGCGCGCAAGCTCAAGTGGCTCGATATCGGCAACCGCTTCGCCTCGATGAAGCCGGACGAGCAGCAGCGCGTGCACGAGCGCATGCGCGAGTGGCTCAAGCTGACGCCGCAGCAGCGCAAGCTGGCGCGCGAGAATTACGCCTCGACCAAAAAAATCGACAAGTCGCAAAAGTCGGCGCAATGGCAGCAGTATCAGCAGTTGCCCGAAGAAGAAAAGAAAAAACTGGCGGCCGACGCGGCCCGGAAAAAGCAGGCCACGGGCGCTGCCAAGGGTGTGCCGGCCAAGCCCGCGCCGGCCAAACCTGCGCCGGTCAAGCCCGCAACGGCAGTGCCGGGGGCGCCCGCGCCCGCTGCGGCCCCTGCCACGGCTCCCGCCGCACCCGCCGCCGCGCCTGCGCCATCGCCCTCGCCGATCCCTGCTGGCGGAGCGGCCGCTCCGGCGGCGCAGCCGTCCGCTGCGCCGGCAACGCCGGCAGCAACCACGCCGCCCGCAGCGCCCGCCACGCCTGCCCCGGCCCCTGCCGTTCCCAATGTCAAATAGCGCCACCCGCACACACAAGCCCAACAGCAGCCCGGTCGTTACCCCTACCCTGAAACGCCGTCTGATCTGCATCATCTACGAAGCGTTTCTGCTGACCGCCGTGGAGATGTTCGCCACCGGCGTGTTTCTGTTCGCCACACAAAACCGCAAGGGGCCGCTGTACGACCACGGCCTGAAGGCGTACCTGTTCCTGGTCACGGCCGCCTACTTCATCCATTTCTGGACCGACAGCGGCCACACGCTGGCCATGAAAACCTGGCGCATCAAGCTGGTCAAGGTCGGCTACCCCCGGGTACCGTATTTCAGCGCGCTGCTGCGCTACCTGTTCGCGTGGGGCTGGTTCCTGCCGGCGCTGCTGGTCTGCTACGCTTTCAACATCACGTCCAAGGCGCAGGTCGGCGCAGCCGTCGCGCTGGGCATCGTGGCATGGGGCTTGACCGTGTTTCTCGACAAGGACCGCCAGTTCCTGCATGACAAGCTGGCCGGCACGCGGCTGATCCTGCTGCCCGCCCCCGTCAAGCCGGTCAAAGCGACCAAGGCCGCCAAGACGGCCAAGGCCGGCACCCCCATCCCACCAGCCAACCCTGACCAGCCATGACCATGCAATCGGTGCGCGACTTTTTCGCCTTGCGCGAACTGGATATTCCCATCATCGAACTGTCGGTGAGCACCGCAACCGTGGCGCTGGCCGCCGAAGCGCATGGCGTGGAACCGGGCCGCATCGCCAAGACGTTGTCATTTCGCCTGGCCGATGGGCGGGTGATCCTAGTGGTGGCGCGCGGCGACGCCCGCGTGGACAACAAGAAGTTCAAGGACGCGTTCGGCAAAGGCAAGATGCTGGGGCTGGAGGAAGTGGTGGCACTGACCGGCCATCCGGTCGGCGGCGTGTGCCCGTTCGGGCTGGCCAGCCCGTTGCCGGTGTATCTGGACCATGCGCTGCGCGACTTCGACGAAGTGCTGCCGGCCGCCGGCGCGACCAACAACGCGGTGCGCATCAGCCCGGAGCTGCTGGCCAGCGTGACCGACGGCCAGTGGGTCGATGTCTGCCAGGGAGCGGTTTCCGCTTAACGGTGGCGTCATGTCCGGGTCAGCCAGCGAGCAGCGTTGTCCCTTGTGCGGCCGGGTGCTGGGCGCGCTGAACGTCGACCGCCATCATCTGATTCCCAAGAAGTTCAAGGGCACCGAGCAGTTCCTGATCCACAAGGTCTGCCACCGCAAGATCCATTCCGTGTTCACCGAGCGCGAACTGCTCAACGAGTATCACACGTGGGAAGCGCTGCGCGCGCATCCGGAAATCGAAGCATTCATCGCCTGGATCGCGCGCAAGGATCCAGGCTACTACTCGCGCACGTTCAGCTCGAACAGCAAGAAGAACAGGCACTAGTCCCGGCTCGCGCGGCGGCGGCCTACTTCACCGTGTCCAGTTGCTGGTCGAGGATGACGGCGCTGGTCACCAGCAGGCGCGCCACTTCGGCGAAGAACGCCGGATCGATCTTTTCGAAGCTGTCTCCGGGCTGGTGATAGTCGGCGTGGTCTTCGACGCCGAAATACACGAACGGGATCTTCAGCTTATAAAACTCGGCATGATCGGACTGCCCGGTCCAGTCGTCGTCCGGCGGCATGCCGGGACGCCGGCTGTCATGGCCCAGCTTGACCGTCACACTGCTGGCCGCGGCCGCCTTGGCGATGAGCGGCTTGAGTGACGGCGTGTAGCGCGTGCCGGCCACGAAGATCTCGTTGTTGTCGTTACGGCTGACCATGTCGAGGTTCAGGTTCAGGGCGACCTGCACAATCGGGAATGGCGCCGAGCGGACAAAGTGGGCGGCGCCCCGATGGCCGAGTTCCTCGCCGTCGAAGGCGGCGAAGACGATGGTGTTTTTTGGCGGGTGCTTTTTGAAATGCGCCGCGATGGCGAGCATGGCGGCTACGCCTGAGGCATTGTCGTCCGCGCCGAGATAGGCCGCGCCGCCCTGCACCCCGAGATGGTCGTAATGGGCCGACACCACCATGTAGCGGTCGGGCGTGGTGCTGCCGCGCAGATTGCCGATGACGTTGCTCGCCGCCGGGTATTCGGTCTGTTTTCCCGCCTTGCTGGTGGCGGTGAACGCGAACGGCGCCGAGTAGGTGGCGCCGAAGGCCGCAATGCCGGTCTCCCGAAAGCGTTTCTCGATGTACTGCCGGGCGAGCCGGCTGCCTTCGCTGCCGGTGCGCCGCCCGGCAAACGCGGGCGAGGCCAGGGTTTGCACGTCGGCCAACAAGGCGGCGCTATCTAGCGTCGGCACAGCCGAGACGACTGTATCGGAAGCGGCCGCGTGGACGCTTGTGGCGAACAGGAAGCAGGCGGCCAGCGTGGCCAGGCGCGCCTTGCAGGATGGACGGACGATCATGGGGTCTTTCGAAAATCGGGGGGAAGGCAAGGCGCTAGCTGGCGGCCTGGTACAGTTCCAGCGGCAGGCCGTCCGGATCGGCGAAGAAAACGAAGGCCTTGCTGGTGAATTCGTCGATGCGGATGTCTTCCACCTCGATGCCTTGGGCTTCCAGCTGCGCTTTGCAGTCGGCCACGCTGTCGACTTCGAAGGCCAGGTGGCGCAGGCCCTGCGCTTCGGGGAACGATGGGCGTGGCGGACGGTCGGGGAACGAGAACAGTTCGATCTGGGAGCCGTCCGGCAGGGCCAGATCGAGCTTGTACGATGCGCGCGCGGCGCGGTAGTTTTCGGCGACGATGGTCAGGCCCAGCACCTCGACATAAAAACGCTTGGAGCGCTCGTAGTCGGAGCAGATGATGGCGGCGTGGTGGATACGTTTTAACATGAGGTTGTTTGGTTTTAAGGTTAGCTAAGCATTGTGACTCAGCAGTCGGACTTAAAACCGCTCGTAGTCATGCAGATAGCGCCACTGCCCCGACGGCAGGCTGGCCATAGGCACGCGGCCGATGCGAATGCGCTTCATCGACACCACCGACAACCCCACCATACGGCACATGTGCACGATCTGTCCGGGTTTGACGCCCTTGAGCGCGAAGCGCAGCCGGGTTTCGTTCTGCCAGCTCACCTTCATCGGCGCGATCAGCTTGCCGTTAAATGTCAGGCCGTGATTAAGCAACGCCAGCCCGCCTTCGCGCAGATCGCCTTTGACTTCGACGATGAATTCCTGCTCGACGCGCACGCCCTCTTCCACCAGCTTACGGGCGATGCGGAAGTCCTGGGTGTACACCACCAGCCCGCTGGCGCGCGTCTCCAGCGGACTGGCCAGAGTCAGCTTGGTCAGGTGAAGCTTCAGGAAGCGCTGCCTGGTGTGCGCTTCGAGCACCAGCGTGTCGGCGCCGAACAAGTCGGTGGCGGCGGCGCCTTCGATCTCGACCCCGGCGCTGTAGCCGGCCGGCTTATGCAGCAGCAGCGTGACGGGCGCAAGTTCCGTCAGCGTGGCATCGGCATGGATCGTCACGTCCTGCTCGTCGAGCACGCGCGCGCCGGCTTCTTCGATCACGACGCCGTCGACGCTGATCCAGCCGCCCGCGATGTATTGTTCGGCCTCGTTGCGGGAGCACGGGATCATTTCAGCGACGCGCTTGGCGAGGCGAATGGTGGTATCGGTCATTGCGGCTGGCGCCAGTCCTGGAAGAATGCGGTGAACACGGCGACCACGTGAGCCACGTCGGCCGCCGAGATGTTGAGGTGCGTGACCAGCCGTGTGTGCTGGCCCACGGTGGCGCGGATGCGTTCGCGCGCCATGGCGGCGCGCAGCGCGTCGACCGCTGCCGGCGGCACTTCAACGTAAAAGATATTGGTCTGCGGCGTGGCCACCTTGAGCTGTTCGATCTTGGCCAACCCTTGCGACAAGGCCGCGGCGTTGGTGTGATCGTCGGCCAGGCGCGCCACGTTATGCTCCAGCGCGTAGATGCCGGCCGCGGCAATCATGCCGGCCTGGCGCATGCCGCCACCCAGCATCTTGCGCCAGCGCTTGCCCTCTTCGATCAGGGCGCGGCTGCCGCACAGTACCGAGCCGACCGGCGCGCCCAATCCCTTGGACAGGCACACCGAAAGGCTGTCGAAGCCCGTAGCCGCCTCGCGCAGGGTGATGCCCTGCTTGACGGCGGCGTTGCACACGCGCGCGCCGTCGAGGTGTGTGGCCAGGCCGCGCTCGTGCGCCAGCGCGGTGGCAGCTGCCATGTACTCTTGATTCAACACCCGGCCGCCGATGGTGTTTTCCAGCGCCAGCAGGCGCGAACGGGCAAAGTGCATGTCGTCCGGCTTGATGTAGGCGGCGATGTCGGCCAGCGCGATGCTGCCATCGGGCTGATTGGCGATCGGCTGCGGCTGGATGCTGCCCAGCACCGCGGCGCCGCCGCCTTCGTACTTGTAGGTATGCGCCTCCTGCCCGACCAGATACTCGTCGCCGCGGCCGCAATGGCCCAGCAGCGCGATCAGATTGGACTGGGTGCCGGACGGGGCGAATAGCGCCGCCTCGTAGCCGAACAGCGCCGCCGTCATGTCCTGCAGGCGGTTGACCGTGGGGTCGTCGCCGTAGACGTCGTCGCCCACGGCGGCGCTGGCCATGGCCTCGCGCATGGCGTCAGTGGGCTGCGTTACCGTGTCGCTGCGCAGGTCGATCCAGCGATCGCTGTTACGTTCACTCGTGCTCATGCCAGGCTCTCCGCTTTGGCCAGTTGTTCGGTATAGAAGCGCTGTCCCATCTCTTCCAGCCCCAGGGTGCTCAGCACTTCCTGCAAGCGCTCGGTCGGACGTTTGCGCGGCAGATTCTGGTAGCTGGCGATGATTAACTCGTTTTTCATCGAGTGTTCCCAGCCCACCAGTTCGGTCACGTTGACGTGGTAGCCGTGCGCTTCGAGCTGCAGGCAGCGCAGCACGTTGGTGATCTGGCTGCCGAATTCGCGGGTGTGCAGCGGATGGCGCCAGATCTCCGTCAATGCGCTCTTGCCCAGGTCCTTGCCCTTGTTCTTCTTAAGGACAGTGGCCACTTCGGCCTGGCAGCACGGCACCAGCACCATGAAGCGCGCGTGCTTCTTGAGCGCGAAGTCGATGGCGTCGTCGGTGGCGGTATTGCAGGCGTGAAGCGCGGTGACGATGTCGATGCGCGGCGGCAGCGCCGTCGACGTGGTCGACTCGGCCACCGACAGATTCAGGAACGACATGCCGGGGAACTCCAGCTTTTTCGCCAGCTCGGTGGACTTCTGCACCAGTTCTTCGCGCGTCTCGATGCCGTAGATGCGCGAGCCGTCGTTCAGGCCTTTGAAGAACAGGTCGTACAGAATGAAGCCCAGGTAGGACTTGCCGGCGCCATGGTCGACCAGCGAAATGTCGGCGTGGTCTCGCTGGATCTCGCGTAACAGCGGCTCGATGAACTGGTACAGGTGGTAGACCTGCTTGAGCTTGCGGCGGCTGTCTTGATTGAGCTTGCCGTCGCGCGTGAGGATGTGCAGTTCCTGCAGCAGCGCGACCGACTGGCCGGGGCGGATTTCAGGCGCCAGCGATGTCACCGGCTGCGCCGCGCCCTTGTCAGCCTTGGCCGGCCGGACGCCGTTGGCGGGCTTGGCCGCATTCAGGTCAGCGTGCTTCATCGATCCACGCCGCTTGTATCGCTTCCAGTACCTTCTCGCCGCCGCGGGTGCGGTCGTCGTCGAAGTCGTCCAGCGTCACTACCCAGTTATGCAGGTCGACGAAGCGCACCGCAGCCGGATCGACGTCGGGATACTTGTCGCACAGCGCTTCGGCGATGGCCGTGATGTCGCTCCATTTCATGCAAACTCCGTCATTAAATCGTCAATCAATGGTTCTTTTCGGCCGCGTGATTGATCGTGTACTTGGGCAGTTCGACGACCAGATCTTCGGTACCGACGATGGCCTGGCACGACAGGCGCGAAACCGCTTCCAGGCCCCAGGCGCGGTCGAGCAGGTCTTCTTCTTTTTCGTCCAGCTCATTGAGCGAGTTGTAGCCCTCGCGGATCAGTACGTGGCAGGTGGTGCAGGCGCAGACGCGGTCGCAGGCGTGTTCGATCTCGACGTCGTGTTCGAGCAGGGCGTCGCACACCGAGGTGCCGGTGGGCGCTTCGATGACGGCCCCTTCAGGGCAGTATTCCGGGTGAGGCAAAACAACGATTTGTGGCACGGTAGGTCCTTGGGTGGTGATCTGGCGGGTGATGTTTAAACTTCGTCCAGCGTCTTGCCGGCCAGTGCGGAACGCACGCTCTGGTCCATGCGGCGCGAGGCGAATTCTTCGGTGCCGTTGGCCAGCTGCTCGGTGGCCGTGTGCAGCGCCGCCTGGCGCGCGGCCGGCGCCACCGCTTCGTCGCTGGACGCGGCAATCGCGGCGCGCACGGCGTCCATCAGCAGCGCGATGCTGGCGCGCTCGCTGTCGTCGAGCAGCGCGGCGTCGCCATCGAGCGCGGACTGAGTCGCCAGCACAATGCGCTCGGCTTCGACCTGCTCTTCGCGCAGCGCGCGCATGCTCATGTCGGTCTGCGCGGACGAGAACGAGTCTTGCAGCATGCGCGCCACTTCGTCGTCGGCCAGGCCATACGACGGCTTGACGGTGATGGCCGCTTCCACGCCGGAGCGGCTTTCGCGCGCGGCCACCGATAGCAGGCCATCGGCGTCGACCTGGTAGGTAATGCGGATGCGCGCCGCACCGGCGACCATCGGCGGAATGCCGCGCAGCTCGAAGCGCGCCAATGAACGGCAGTCGGCCACCAGTTCGCGCTCGCCCTGCAGCACATGCACGGCCAGCGCCGTCTGGCCATCCTTGAAGGTGGTGAACTCCTGCGCGCGCGCGCACGGAATGGTCGAATTGCGCGGGATGATCTTCTCGACCAGGCCACCCATGGTTTCGATGCCCAGCGACAGCGGGATCACGTCCAGCAGCAGCCAGTCGTCGCCCGAGGCGCGGTTACCGGCCAGCAGATTGGCCTGGATGGCCGCGCCGAGCGCCACGACCTTGTCCGGATCGATATTGGCGTGCGGGATAGTCTTGAAAAATTCGCTGACCGCGCGGCGCACATGCGGCATGCGCGTGGCGCCGCCGACCATGACCACGCCATCCACGTCGTCGACCGACACCTGCGCGTCGCGCATGGCTTTTTTGATCGCCGTGATGGTTTTGTTGACCAGGTGCTTGGTGATGTCGGCGAAGACTTCGGCGGTGATGCTGACGTGGACGATGTCGCCGGAATTGAGGATGGCGTCGATCGTCGTGCTGGCGTTGGTCGAGAGCAGTTCCTTGGCCTGGCGCGACTTGACCATCAGGGTTGCCGTGTCTTCGTCCGACAGCGGCGACAGGCTGGCCTGTTCCATCACCCAGCAGAACAGGCGGTGGTCGAAGTCGTCGCCGCCCAGGGCCGAGTCGCCGCCGGTGGAGAGCACTTCGAAGACGCCCTTGGACAGCTTGAGGATGGAAATGTCGAACGTGCCGCCGCCGAGGTCATACACGGCGTAGACGCCTTCCGAGCCGTGGTCGAGGCCGTAGGCGATCGCCGCGGCGGTCGGTTCGCTCAGCAGGCGCAGCACGTTCAGGCCGGCCAGTTGGGCCGCGTCCTTGGTGGCCTGGCGCTGGGCGTCGTCGAAGTAGGCCGGCACGGTGATGACGGCGCCGACCAGTTCATCGCCCAGCGAATCTTCGGCGCGCTGGCGCAGCGTGGCCAGAATCTGGGCCGAGATCTCGACCGGGCTCTTGACGCCGGCGATGGTTTTCAGCTGCACCATGCCGGGCGAATCCTGAAAGTCGTACGGCAGGTTTTCGGCGTAGGCGATGTCGGCCAGACCGCGGCCCATGAAGCGCTTGACCGAGACGATGGTGTTCTTCGGGTCGGTGGTCTGGTGCGCCTGCGCCTTGTGGCCGATGTGGGCATGGCCGTTGGGCAGGTAGCGCACGACCGATGGCAGCAGCGGACGGCCGTCCTCGTCGCTCAGCACTTCAGGGATGCCGCTGCGGACCGTGGCGACGAGCGAGTTGGTGGTGCCAAGGTCGATGCCGACGGCCAGACGGTGCTGGTGCGGCGCGGTGGACATGCCGGGTTCTGAGATTTGAAGTAGTGCCATGGTCAATTATTGTGGTTTCATGTAGGCCGTCGTTGCTTGATCGCTGAGAACCTGTCGCGCCCGTGATGCGAGTTGCATGGGCATGATTGCAGGTGCCTTTGCTCGCCGGCGCTATGGGTTCCCGCCTGCGCGGGAACGACGG
>CALRYE020000004.1:0-103264 GCA_943372275.1 Janthinobacterium lividum | reverse complement strand
CGACCTGCTGGTGCTCGACAGCGAGCATCCCAACCTGGCGTGCGTGACGCCCGACCAGGTTCTTGGCACTCTGGTATTCTGCGGAAACGACAATCTGATCCGGCATGTGATGGTGGGCGGCCGCTGGGTGGTGCGCGATCATCGCCATCACGCGCAGGCGCAGATCGCACAGCGCTATCGACAAACCCTCGTTCACCTGCGGACACAGCGACCATGACTCTCCTGATTCCCTATGCCGGCCTGGAAGCGGCGCCCTGGAAGAACGGCGGCGGCAGCACCACCGAAATCGCCGCCGCGCCGCCCGGCGCCACGCTGGAGACGTTCGACTGGCGCATCAGCCTGGCCACCATCGCCCACGACGGGCCGTTTTCGCCGTTCCCCGGCATCGACCGCACGCTGGCGCTGGTGGAGGGGCCGGGGGCGGTGCTGGAAGTGAACGGCGAGAGCCGCTTCTTTCTGAGCGAAGACGAACCGCTGATCGAGTTCCCCGGCGAAGCGAACGTCACGGCGGCCCTGAACGGCGGCGCCTGCACCGACCTGAACGTGATGACCCGGCGCAGCCGCTGCCATCACCGGCTGGGCCGGCGCACGCTGACCGGCGCGTCGGCCTTTGCCCCGCGCGGCGACGTGACGGTGCTGTTCCTGGCCGATGGCGAGAGCCTGTCGGTGTGCAGCGACGCCGAGCGCATCGGTCTGGTGCGCTACGATGCGGTGGTGTTCGATACCACCACCGTGTGGACGCTGGAAGCGGCCCAGGCCACCATCATCGTCATCGATATCTTCCTCAGCCAGGCCTAGCATGCACGCCGATGCCGTGTTCACCAACGTGCATCTGGCCTGCATGGACGGGCGCGGCGGTGCAGGCAGCGAAAGCAGTGAAAGCAGCGGCAGCGGCTACGGCGAGCTGCGCGACGGCGCCATCGCGGTATCCAACGGGCGCATCGTCTGGCTCGGTGCGCGCGCCGATGCGCCGCCCGCGGCGCACGTGCACGACGGCGCCGGCTGCTGGCTCACGCCAGGGCTGATCGACTGCCATACCCATATCGTTTATGCCGGCAACCGCAGCGATGAATTCGAAGCGCGCCTGAACGGGGCTTCCTACCAGGACATCGCCCGCGCCGGCGGCGGCATCATGGCCACCGTGCGCGCCACCCGCGCCGCCTGCGCCGCATCCAACGACAATTTGCTGGACCAAAGCCTGGCGCGCGTGGCCGCACTGCTGGCCGAAGGCGTCACCACGCTGGAGATCAAGTCCGGCTACGGCCTGGATCTGGCCACCGAGGGCGCCATGCTGCGCGTGGCGCGCCGCATCGGCCAGGTACTGCCGGTCAGCGTGGCGACCACCTTCCTGGGCGCGCACGCGCTGCCGCCGGACTACGCCGGCCGCGCCGACGCCTACATCGACGACATCTGCACGCGCATGCTACCGGAACTGGCCGGCGCAGGGCTGGTCGACGCGGTCGACGCCTTTTGCGAGAACATCGGCTTTACCAGCGCCCAGAGCGCGCGCGTGTTCGACGCGGCGCGCGCACTGGGCCTGCCGGTCAAGCTGCACGCCGAGCAGCTGTCCGACCAGGGCGGGGCGGCGCTGGTGGCGCGCTACGGCGGCCTGTCGGCCGACCACCTGGAGCATCTGAGCCAGGCCGGCATCGCCGCCATGGCCGGCGCGGGAACGGTGGCGGTGCTGCTGCCCGGCGCCTATTATTTTTTACGCGAGACCAGGATGCCGCCGATCGCTGCCCTGCGCGCCGCCGGGGTGCCGATGGCGCTGGCGACCGACTGCAATCCCGGCACCTCGCCCCTGACCTCGATCCTGCTGGCGATGAACATGGCCTGCACCCTGTGGCGCATCACGCCGGCCGAGGCGCTGGCCGGCGTGACCGTCCACGCGGCGCGCGCGCTGGGGCGCCAGCACGACATCGGTTCGCTGGCGGTGGGCAAGCGCGCCGACTTCGCGCTGTGGCAGATCGAGCGCCCGGCCGATCTGGCCTACGCCATGGGCCTGAACCCCTGCCGGCTGGTGGTCAACGCGGGCGTGGCCCGGCATCCGGTGGTAAGCTTGCCCGCTTGAGCATCACTGACGGAGAGCGCGTGCGCACCATTTTTGCCGTGGCCATGCGGCTGCTGTTGGTCCATATCGTGGCGTTGTGCGGAACGGGCGCTGCCTGCGCCGCAGCGTCGGTCAGCGCCGCGGCGCCGCCCGGCGCCGTACTCAAGGTGGGGTCCAAACGCTTTACCGAATCGTACATCCTGGGCGAAGTGCTGACCCAGACGGCGGCGTCGCATGGCGGCGCGGAACACCGCCAGGGACTGGGCAACACCGCCATCGTGCTGGCCGCGCTGCAGGCCGGCAGCATCGACGTGTATCCGGAATACGTCGGCACCATCGATCTGGAAATCCTCAAGAACACCAAGGCCAGCACGCCGGCCGAGATGCGCGCCGCTTTGCAGCGCCTGGGGCTGGGCGTGGCCGTGCCGCTGGGGTTCAACAATACCTATGCGCTGGCCATGCGCGCCGATGCGAGCGGCAGCGCCGGCGCGGCCGTGCCTATCGCCACGCTGTCCGACCTGGCGCGCCAGAGCGGCCTGCGCTACGGCCTGTCGCATGAATTCATGGGCCGCGCCGACGGCTGGCCGGGACTGGCCGCGCGCTACGCCCTGCAGGCCACGCCGCGCGGGCTCGATCACGGCATCGCTTACGAGGCGCTGGCGCAGCGCCAGGTCGACGTCATCGATATTTATTCGACCGACGCAAAGATCGCCCAGTATCGGTTGAAGGTGCTGGCCGATGACCGCGGCTACTTTCCCCGCTACGACGCGGTGCTGCTGTACCGGCTCGACGCGCCGCAGCGCTTTCCGGCGGCCTGGCGCGCCATCGCGGCGCTGGAAGGGCGCATCAGCGCCGGGCAGATGATCGCCATGAACGCCGCCGTGGAACTGAAGGGTAAGAGCTTCGCCGCGGTGGCCGGGGAGTTTCTGGGGCAGGCCGGCGCCGGCAAGGCGACGCAAGCCGCCGCCACCAGCTCGGTCACCCAGCCCGCGCCCGCGCGCCCCGGCTTGTGGGCCAAGATGGTCGACCGCCAGCTATGGACGCTGACGTGCCAGCACGTCGCGCTGGTGCTGACGGCGGTGGTGCTGGCCTGCCTGGCCGGCATCCCGCTGGGCATCCTGGCGGCCTATGCGCCGCGCCTGCGCCAGGGCGTGCTGGGCCTGACCGGCATGCTGCAGACGGTGCCGTCGCTGGCGCTGCTGGCCATGCTGATTCCCCTGCTGGGCATGATCGGCACCGTGCCCGCGCTGGTGGCGCTGTTCGTCTATGCCTTGCTGCCCATCGTGCGCAACACCTGCACCGGCATCCTGGGCGTGCCGCCCGGGCTGCGCATGGCGGCCATGGCGATCGGGCTGACGCCAGGTCAGCGTTTGCTGCGGGTGGAACTGCCGCTGGCGCTGCCGGTCATCCTGGCTGGGGTCAAGACGGCGGCCGTGATGAGCGTGGGCACGGCCACCATCGCCGCCTTCATCGGCGCCGGCGGCTACGGCGAGCGCATTACCATCGGGCTGGCCCTGAACGACAACGACATGCTGCTGGCCGGCGCCATCCCGGCCGCCGTGCTGGCGCTGCTGACCCAGGTGTTGTTTGAGGGAGTGGAAAAGCTGGCGGGGCGGCGCAAGTACGCCTCCGTTTGACCTTGCGCAAATCTGGATTTTGCGGCTGGGTAATTATTGATACAGAGAACTCGTTGCAGCATTCCCTACAGGAGTAAGAAATTGTAAGGTCTCAAGAATCTGCCGGCCATTCTTACTATAGTGAGCCCGGTAGATTGATCCCAGTCTCCCCTCCCCATATTAACCACATGGGTTCGCCCACGGTGCTTCGGCCCGTGGGCTTTTTCTTTGGCGCGCAGGTTATCAGTGGCCGTTGCCTGCCTGGGCCGCCAGCGCCTCCAGCGCGTCGCCGGCCACCCGGCAGATGCGCCAGTCCGGCATTACATCGGCGCCCACGCTCCGGTAAAACCGGATGGCGTTCTCGTTCCAGTCCAGTACCGACCACTCGAAGCGGCCGCAGTTGCGTTCGCGCGCCAGCCGCGCCAGCGCCACCAGCATCTGCTTGCCAAACCCCTTGCCGCGATGCACCTGCTTGACGTACAAGTCTTCCAGGTACAGACCCTTGCGTGCGAGAAAAGTGGAATAGTTATGGAAGAACAGCGCGAACGTGACCACTTCGCCGTGGTGTTCTCCGACCATGGCTTCGCAGGCCGGATGGGCGCCGAACAGGCTGTCGTGCAACAAGGCTTCGGTGGCCACCACCAGGTGGTCGAGCCGTTCGAACACGGCCAGTTCGACAATCATGCCGTGGATGTGGGCCACGTCGGCGGGTGTGGCGGGACGAATGGACAATGCGGTCATGGAGCCTCGGGAACGGGAATGGTGGGAGTAGTGGGAGTAGTGAGCGCAGGTGCAGCGGCAGGCGCGGCAGCGGGGCTGGCGGCAGGCAGGGCCGGCGCGCGCACGGCCCAGGCCACGCTGGCCAGGCAGATGACCATGCCCAGCCACTCGACCGGACCGGGACGGTAATGTTCCAGCTGAATCGACAGCAGCACCGAGATCACCGGCGCGGCCACGCCCACGTACACGGCTTTCTGCGGCCCGATGCGGTTGATCAGGGTGAAGTAGGCGTAGAACGCGATCACCGAGCCGAACACGGCCAGATACACCAGCCCGTACCAGTAGCGCGGCGCGGCCGGCAGCATGAATGACTCGCCTTCGAGCAGCGTCCAGGCCGCCACCATCAGTGTGCCCCACAGCATGGTCCAGGCCATCGTCAGGGTCAGGTCGGCCGACTGCTCGCGCACCTTGGCCACCAGCACATTGCCGGCCGAGCTGGAAATGGTGGCGACCAGCGCCAGGCACAGGCCCAGCAGGAAGTGGCCCTTGCCGCCGCCCTGCAGATCGGCCCAGGCCGCGCCGATCGAGTGGGCGAACAGCATGCTCACGCCGGTGATCGCGGCCGCGCCCGCAGCCCAGGTGCGCGCCGAAATGCGTGCCCCGAAGGCGATGCGGGCGCAGATCGGGGTCCAGAACACCATCAGCGCGAACAGGATGGCCACCAGGCCGGACACCAGGTATTGCTCGGCCCGGTAGGTGCACGAATAGGAGAGGGCGAACGTGAAAAACCCCTGCACGACCATCCAGCGCTGGGTGCGCCACGGCAGGCGCAGGCGCGCGCCGCGCAGCGCGGACCAGGCGAACAGCACGGCGCTGGCCAGGGCGAAGCGGTACACGACCGACACGGCCGGCGCGACCTCGCCCAGTTGCAAGGTAATGGCCCAGAAGGTGGAACCCCAGATCAGGGAGGCAATGGCGAACAGGAGCGGAGAAGACATCGAAAAAGTATAAGGGGTAACGGAGTTTCCTGCCGGCTATGGCGCGGAAACGACACTGTGCAAAAAATTACCTGAGTTGGCGCAAAATCGGGCGCGCTGCCCGGCGCGCGCAGCGGATACTCGATAGTATGTTTTCTTCAACCTTGAGGAAATGCGATGAAGCTGCCGCTGCACGTGAAGACTGCCTTGCTGATCGCCTACGTGCTGCTGTGCACCCATGTACTGGTGCTCGCGCATCAGAACGATCACGCCTTCGGCATCGACGTGGCCGATACAACGGCGCTGCGGCAGCAGGCCGACGCGCTGTTCACCACGCCAGATGCAGGCGCCGATACAGAAAGCTGAGCACGAACAGGGGACCGATCAGCAAGAAGCGCAGGTCGTCCAGGAACGAGGGTTTCTTGCCTTCGATCTTGTGGCCCACGAACTGGCCCATCCAGGCCAGCACGAACACCGCCAGCGACAGCGGCAGCACGGCGTAGCGCGGCATCAGCCACAACAGCCCGAGCATGACGGCGGCCATGGCCAGCATGCCCAGCGCGAACGGGCGCGACAACGCAAGGTAATAGCATAGCGCGCCAGCGCTGGCGGCCACGGCCACCAGTGGATGCACCCACCAGAGCAACCCCAGCAGCGAAAACACGATCAGCGGCACGCAGATCATGTGGATGATCTCGTTGACGTGGTTGCGGTGGCTCTCGCTGTACAGGTGCAGCAAGGTATCGATGGGGCGCGGGGCGGTCGGGTTCATGGATCTCCTGGGGCGGCGGGGTCGGCCTGATATTCTTGATTTTCTTATCGAGCACGCGCGGGGTAAGCGTGCCGGGTCGATTTTACACCGGGGCAGTAGCGCCAGCCGGTAGAATTGCGCCATGTCCACCCCCGCCGCCACCGCTTCTGCCGCACCGCTGACCGGTCTCGCACCCGTCATCGACAGCGGCACCCGCGTGCTGGTGCTCGGCAGCTTTCCCGGCGCCGCCTCGCTGGCGGCCGGCCAGTACTATGCCCACCCGCGCAACCAGGCCTGGCCTCTACTGGGCGCGCTGGTGGGCGAGCCGCTGGCGCAGATGCCGTATCCCGAGCGCCTGCGGCGGCTGCTGGCCCACGGTGTCGGGTTGTGGGATGTGCTGGGCTCGTGCGAACGACAGGGCAGCCTGGACAGCGACATCCGCAACCCGGCGGCCAACGACCTGGCGCGCCTGCGCGTGCTGTGCCCGGCGTTGGAAAGCGTCGGCTTCAACGGCCAGGCCGCGGGCAAATACGCGGCGCAGTTCGCCGGGGCGGGGTTGCGCACCGTGGTGTTGCCATCGTCGTCGCCCGCCCATGCCGCCTTGTCGTTCGAGCAGAAACTGGCGCACTGGCGTTTGCTCACCGCTTAGTTTGCTTACGCCTTAGTTTGCTTAGATCTTAGTTTGCTTAGGTCTTAGTTTGCTTAGCCCTGAGGCAGATGCGTTAGCACGTCCGGCCCGCTTACATGCGGTGGCATGCCTTGCCTTGATGCCTGGGAGGGCCTGCAGCCTGTCTGTTACATTTCCACGGTCATTAATTACGTACTGCAACGTCGGTCTATGTTGACCCATCTCCGAGCATCGGCGTCGCCGGCCCGTCGTCGCACAGCGCATTTAACAAACTGCTGTCGATAAGCTTTACAGCGCGCATATTCCGAGGCCTCACATCATTCAATCGTAGGCCGATCGCATAGGCGCGGGCCGCCATGGGCACGATTTATGCTTTTTTCATCGGGGCGGCACCCTGTCACGTCCTTAAAATCCTAGGGGAAATAAAGATGAAACAATTCAAACGATTAGCGTTGGCCACGGCGATCGCCGCCACCTCGTTGTTCGGCGCGTTCGCCCATGCCAGTCCCATCGGCACGGTATATACCTTCACGCTGGACATCTCCCAACCCAATGCAAACCTGCCGGTGGGGCCATATGGGGTGGTCACGCTGACGCAGGAAGCCAACCAGATCGACGTCAACTTTACCCTGGCCAGCGGCTATCTGTTCGCCAAGACGGGTGTGGGTCCGCAGTTCGCATTTAATCTGACCGCTCCCTTTGCCAACGCCGCGGTCACGCTCGATGCAGCCACGGCCGTCAATTTCACCACCAGCACCAGCTCGCCGGTCAACCTGACACCGTATGGCATGTTCACCAATGCACTGGTATTCAAATCGTCCATCGGCGGCGGCTTGTCGGGCGCCATCGGCACGCCGCTGGATTTCAGCGTCATGAAAACCGGTATTTCGCTGGACGACTTTGCGCTTAGCGGTCCGCGCAACGGCGGCCAGCCTGGCGGATTCAGTTTTGCCGCCGACGTGGGCTTTGCCGCGACGGGAAAAACGGGTGGTGTCGCGGTGATCGATGCCGATGTGGTCTTGCAACCGGAAGAGATTCCAGAACCGGCATCGCTGGCGCTGCTGGGGCTGGGCCTGGCGGGCGCCGCGCTGGCGCGCCGCCGCAGATAAAGCCGACAGTTAAGCGGACATTCGCCGTGTCATGAAAAGCCCGTCCGCGCGATGGGCTTTTTTACGCTAAGTCACCGTGAAGTGGGGGCAGCAGGGGCCGCATTGCCGCGGCCGCCCTCTTGCTCAGGCGGTCATTGCCCACGTCATCCCCCACTTAAACAGTGACATAGCCTGCATGTGAATATAGGCATTATCGTTAATACCATGGCCGTGTCATTCTTATTAATTTTACTTTCCAATTGATAATATTAAGCAGAATCAAAAGACTGCGCATATTGACGTATTTTGGCGGTTATTATTTGCCGTGTGGAAATAACTGAGTTAAGATTAATCCGTAATCTGAAAAGGGCAAACCGCGTGAAAGTGCGGGGCGCAAAGTCAACGGTCTAACGGGCACAGCCCCATGACGGCAGGACTGCCAGACACGATCCGTCGCGTAGCGCGCACGGAGCCGCCGGGGTCGCCACGTGTTGGCTGCGGCAGCAGGTGATCGCAGTCCTGTTTTATTAGTTCAATAAAACAGGGCACACAATGAACGCTTCTAAAATTAAATTCACCCTTGCCCTGACGCTCGTCGCAGGCGCTTTCGGTACCATCACCCCGTCGCTGGCCGCCCAGCCCGACCGTCAGGAATACGCCCGCGGCCGCATCCTGGTCGAGCCGCTGGCCGGCCTGTCGGGCGACGAGTTCGACAAGATCCTCAAGGTGCACGGCGGCGGCAAGCGGCGCAAGCTGGGCCACAGCAATCTGCACGTGGTCGAGCTGCCGGGCAACGCGTCCGAAACCGCCATGGTCGAGCGCCTGCGCCGCAATCCCCACCTTAAATTCGCCGAACTGGACGTGGTTGTCCAGAGCACCCTGGCCGTGACCGACCCGTACATCGGCAGCGCCTGGCATATCGCCAAGGTGGGCGCGGCCACCGCCTGGGACAGCAGCCAGGGCGCGGGCGTGACGATCGCCATTCTCGACTCGGGCGTCGACACCACCCATCCTGACCTGGTGGGCAATCTGGTGGCCGGCTACAACATCTACGGCAACAACGCCGACGTGAGCGACATCTGCGGCCACGGCACCAGCGTGGCCGGCACCGCCGCCGCCCGCACCAACAACGGCGCCGGCGTGGCCGGCGTGGCTGGACAGGCCAAGATCATGCCGCTGAAAATCGCCTACCTGGATCCGGCCACCAACGGCTGCCTGGCCTATGCCAGCACCATCGCCAATGGCCTGACCTACGCCGCCGACCATGGCGCCCGCGTGGCCAACATCAGCTATGCGGTCGGCGCGATCGCCTCGGTGCAGAGCGCGGCCAACTACATGAAAAGCAAGGGCGGCCTGGTGTTCGCCTCGGCCGGCAACGCCGGCAGTGCGCTGACCGGTTTGCCGACCACCTCGATGATCGTGGTGGGCGCCACCGACAGCAACGATGCCAAGACCAGCTGGTCGAACCACGGCGCCATCGTGGAGCTGACCGCGCCTGGCGCCGGCATCTGGACTACCAAAAAGGGCGGCGGCTACGGCGCCGTCAACGGTACCTCATTCTCCAGCCCGCTGACGGCCGGCGTGGCCGCGCTGATGATGGCGGCGGCGCCGACGCTGACCAATACCCAGATCCAGCAACTGCTGGTCTCGACCGCGGCCGACCTGGGCGTGGCGGGGCGCGATGCGAGCTTCGGTTTCGGCCGCGTCAACGCCGCCGCCGCAGTGGCGGCGGCCAAGGCCAGCGTGCCGGCCGTCGACAGCGCAGCGCCGACGGCCGCCATCGGCGCGCCGCTGGGCAGCAGCTCGGTGTCGGGCCTGGTGCCGGTGAGCGTGACGGCTGCCGACAATGTGGGCGTGACGCGCGTCGAGCTGCAAGTCAACGGCGCCACCGTCGCGGTCGACACTGCCGCGCCGTTCGCATTCAGCTGGAATTCGGCCGGTTCGGCCAACGGCATGGCCAATCTGGTGGCGGTGGCGTTCGACACGGCCGGCAACCGCGGCCAGTCGGCACCGGTGGCTGTCAATGTGGCCAACGCCGTCGCGCAGGTTGCAACGGTGGCCGACAGCATCGCGCCGGCGGTAGCCATCAGCAACCCGGTCGGCGGCGCCGTCAGCGGCAATGTCAATGTCAGCGTCAACGCCACTGACAACAATGGCGCAGCGGCCATTACCCAGACCCTGTCGATCGATGGCGTGGTGGTGGCGCGCGCCACCGGCGGCGCCCTGGCGTACTCGTGGAATACCCGCAAGGCGTCGCTCGGCACCCACACCATTCAGGCTGTCGCCCGCGATGCCGCTGGCAACACCAGCACCAGCACCGTGAGCGCCACGACCCGTTAAACGCCGGCGCGCTGGCCGCGCCTGCCGCTTTGTCTGTAGTCCCGTCTGTCGTCTCCATTGCGCGCCTCCTTTACCGGAGGCGTTTTTTTGCCTGTCCTCATTCGGTGTAATGTTGCGCTTTATGTCGGTAATTCGATCCAGATCGGCAATCGATTGGTGCGAGTAGCTTACTTCCGCCATGGTTTGAGTTCAGGTCTCGGTGTGCTCTTGGTTGCGCTGCGGCTCCGCAAATAGGCCCGAACATCATGCGGCTGCGCGCCTAGACCGGTGCGCAACATGTCGTCGCGCGCAGCTACAGCTTCAGCAACAAATTGCGAACGCTGCTCGACAGCGTCCGCTGCTTTTCGAATCGCATCAACAACAAAGTCGTGCGTGCTGATGCCCAGCTCCTCAGCCGCAGCGGAAGCACGTTCTTGCAATTCATCAGGAAGAATAGAAGACGATGTTGACATGGCAGGCAGTCAGGTGGGCACAAGCTAAGACTATCATCGTTATTACTCGACCTTCAAGCGCATCCCGCAGCCACGATGCACGACCTGGATTAAATCGCCATGATCACGTGCTGCCCGTGCTGTTCTTGTCAGTACTGCCGCCGCACCATCTCGCGCAGATGCGCCAGCTTGGCCGAGTAACGGGTGGTGGCTTCATGG
This sequence comes from Janthinobacterium lividum, assembly GCA_943372275.1. Lineage (GTDB taxonomy): Bacteria > Pseudomonadota > Gammaproteobacteria > Burkholderiales > Burkholderiaceae_D > Telluria_A > Telluria_A lividum_A. The sequence continues at coordinate 92,444 of CALRYE020000004.1, read as the reverse complement.
GTGGTGCTGGTTTCCAGCGCCAGCGCCAGCTGGTCGCGCGCACCGCGCGCTTCGCCCAGGCGCAGCTGCGCCATGGCCAGCCAGAAGTGAAACTCGTGGTTCTCGGGCGCGCGCCGCACTTCCTTGGCGAACAGCGTCTTGGCCTGCTTGTACTTGCCCTGTTCCATGGCCGCCATGCCCTGGTGGAAGTAGGTGAACGCCGGCACCGGGTCCATGCTGGCCAGGCGCGCGGCCAGCTGGCGCGCTTCGGCCACCTTGCCCAGCTTGTGCAGCAGCGGCACCAGGTTGTGCATCACGTGCAGGTTGTTCGGATCCTTCGCCATGCCCACCCGGTACACCTGTTCGGCCAGCGCCAGGTTGCCGTGGCGCTGATAAATCACGCCCAGCGTGTTAAACGCATTCGGATGCCCCGGATAGCGTTCCAGCGCATTGCGCGCCCACCAGTAGGCATCGTCGAGCTTGTTTTGCGCCAGCAGTTCCGCGGCCCGGTTGTTCATGTACATGGCCACGATGGCCGCTTCGTCGATGGGCGTGGTGCGCAGCGTGCCGGCGTCGGGCGAGGCGAGGAAATCGACCGTCAGCATGTGGCTGTTGCCCAGCGTGCGGTTGTCGTCCAGGGTGCGCCGGCCGAAGCTGATGTTGACGTGGTTATTGGCAAAATACAAGCCGCCGGCGCGGGTCCAGGTTTCCTCGACATGCACGTCCTGGTACTGCACCACCATGTTCAATTCTTTGGCGAACGCGGCCGTCATGATCACCAGCGACAGACAGTTGCCCATCCTGGCGTCAAAGGTCTGGGCCGCGTTGCGGGTGATCGAGGAATCGTATTCGAGTTTCAGTTCGCCGCTCTGGTAGAGCACCTCGATCAGGGCCTTTTCGGCGCCCAGCTGGCGCACGCGGGTGCGGAAGGACGGGCTCGACACATAGGCCCGCATGGGGGCGCTCATGGTGAACAGCTGGGCAGGGTCGGCCGGGGCGCTGGGAGGGCGGAAGCTGGCGTCGCTGAACAGCGCGGTGGGGGGCGGGGGCGGCGGCGGCGGCGCGCTGGCGCAGCCCGCCAGCATGACAAACCCCATCCATAGCAGCAGCCTGGCACCGGTGTTCATGTCGCCTCCTCCGCGTTCTCACGCGTGACTTGTGCGCGCCGCGCGCGCAGTCGTGAATATTTTTGTATGTGCCAGCCCGTACCGACGCATGGCTTTATACGTCTCAGTATCGTCCCAGCAAAGCGCATTGTCAAAGGCTAAGGCGTGCGCGGGGTCGGCCGGTGGTCGGCTGGTGTTTGGCTGATGTTCGGCTAGTGTTCGGCGTGAAACGAATCGTGCAGTTCGTCCAGCAGGTCGGTCGTCTCGCTGTCCGTCAAGCCCAGGTAGGCGCAGGCGCGCTCGCCGCCCTTGGCCCATTCGACCGACGGGGAGCGGCCCTGATATTGCTGGATGGCGCTTTCGGCCAGCAGCGACAAGGCCACCAGCGAGCGCACCGCGTCGTCGGTGGCGCTGTCTTCCAGCACGCTGTAGTCCTGGTGATGCAGGATGGCCCACGAGACCTCGCTCGACAAGCCCCAGTTGCGCGCGAGCAGGCAGCCGATGGCGGCGTGGTTGGTGCTGTGGCGCTCGTCTTCGAGGGCGGTGAACGGGCGCTGGGGGTCGTTGGCCGCCTCCACCAGCGTCGCCGCGTAGGTGGGAAACCGCTCCATCAGCAGCGGCACGCCGGTGTCGCAGAACAGCCCGAACGTATGGGCCACGTCGGCTTCGCCGATACGCAGGCGGCGCGACAGGTACACCATGGCCTGGGCGCGCCGGGTGGATATATCCCAGAAGCTGGCCAGGGAACGGTTGTCGGTGGCGATGGCCTGGCGCGCCAGCAGGCCCGTCATCAGCGCCGCCACCTGATTGATCCCGAGGAAAATAATCGCCTGATCGATCGACTTGGCCTTGCGCTTGCCGCCGTAAAACGAGGAATTGGCCAGCTTCAGCAGGGCGCCCGCCATGCCCACATCGCTGGCGATGATGCGCCCGATGGCCGCCGGCGACGGGTCTTCCAGCGACAGCTCGCGCTGCAGGTCGGCCAGCAGACTGGGTCGGGGCGGAATCCGGATCGACTTGATCAGGGCATCGACCGGATCTGCGCTAGGAGTTGCCAGGGCGGCTAGTTTGCTCATGATGAATGGTTGTTGCTGCGGGTTGCTGCTGCGGGTCATGCGGCGTCGGGCGCGTCAATCACACCTGTTATGACACTATAAACCAGTCATTGAATAGTTGCCATGTGGCATTTAGAATGTGGCGCGAAGCCGCACCAAGGTGTCGCAAATGTGTCAGTGCGGGGGTGTTTTCCCGTGTCTTGATAGAATTCTTGCCATGAATACTATCCTCGCCGACATCGATTTCCATGCCCCCGCGCCGGAGGTGGCGCGCCGCCTGATCGGCACCGTGCTGCTGGTCGACGGCGTGGGCGGGCGCATCGTGGAAACCGAAGCCTACGACCGCGAAGATCCGGCCTCGCACTGTTTCGGCGGCCCGACCGAGCGCAACGGCGCCATGTTCGGCCATCCGGCCCACGCTTACGTGTACCGCTCGTACGGCATCCACTGGTGCCTCAATTTCGTCTGCCGCGCCAACGGCCATGGCGCTGGCGTGCTGATCCGGGCGCTGGAGCCGCTCGAAGGGCTCGACCGGATGCGCGCGCGCCGCGGGGTGGAAGAGGCGCGCCTGCTGTGTTCCGGGCCGGGCAAGCTGTGCCAGGCGCTGGGCGTCACGCGCGAGCATAACGGCATGGACCTGGCCGCGCCGCCGTTCGCCTTGCTGGCGGCCGACGACAAGGCGCGCGTGGTGACCGGGCCGCGCATCGGCATTTCCAAGGCCATGGAGGTGCCGTGGCGGTTCGGCCTGGCCGGGTCGCGCTTTGTCAGCAAGCCGTTCCCGCGCGGGTAGGAAGGTAAGGGCAGGTAAGGGCAGGTAAGGGCAGGTAAGCGCAGGTAGGGACAGCTAGGGCGGATTGCGCAGGCAGGGGCAGATGCGCGCCGGGGCGGGGACATACGGCAAGCCAGGGGCCGCGACAGCGCCGGGCTGGCGCGCACCGCCGCTTAGCGCGCGCGCCGCTCGTGCAGCAGGTCGGTGATGCGGCTGCTGGCGCGCATCGGACTTTGCTCGGCGCGACGTTCCCGCCGCTCCGGCGCGGGCTCGCCATCGTGCTGCTCCCCGTGTTGTTCCCGCTCTTCGTGCGGATCGTGAAATCCCGCATCCGGATCGCCATGCAGCAAGGGGGGCTGGTGCCGCCGTGACGGCTGCCCATCCGGCGCGCCCGCGTCGATCTGGAACACCGACACCGCCTGCGACAGGTTGACCGTCTGCTCGTGCAGGCTTTCGGCGGCCGCCGCGGCCTGTTCCACCAGCGCCGCGTTCTGCTGGGTCATGCTGTCCATCAAGCCGACCGCGTTGTTGACTTCGGCGATGCCGTCGGCCTGCTCGGCGCTGGCTAAGCTGATGCGCTCGATGATGTCGTTCACCTGGCGCACCGAAGCGACGATATCGCCCATGCTGCTGCCCGCCTCGTTGACCGAGGCGCTGCCGCTGTCGATGATGGCCACCGAGGCGGCGATCAGGCCTTTGATCTCCTTGGCCGCCGCCGCCGAGCGCTGCGCCAAGGTGCGCACTTCGGCCGCCACCACCGCAAAGCCGCGGCCCTGTTCGCCGGCGCGCGCCGCTTCCACCGCCGCGTTCAAGGCCAGGATATTGGTCTGGAACGAGATGCCGTCGATAACGCCGATGATCTCGACGATCTGGCGCGAACTGCCCTTGATCTGCTCCATCGTCGTCACCGCGCGCGCCACCGCGTCGCCGCCCCGGGCGGCCAGGATCACCGCGCTGGAGGCCAGGTCGTTGGCCTGGCGCGCATTGTCGGCGTTCTGCTTGACGGCCTGGGTCAGCGTTTCGACGGCGCTGGCGGTTTCCTCGAGCGAGCCGGCCTGACGCTCGGTGCGGTTCGACAGGTCCTGGTTGCCCGTGGCGATTTCATGCGAGGCCGTGTCGATCGAGCGCACCGAGGTCAGCACGCTGCGCAGGGTGGCGTGCAGGTTGGTGATGGTGTGGTCCAGCGCGCGCGAAGTGTCGGCGATTTCGTCGCGCCCGGTGTTGGCCGTGCCCAGCACCAGGCGCCCTTCGGCCAGTTCGCCCACCACGTCGGCAATCGCCCGGATATCGGCCAGCATGGCGCGCCGCACCAGCATCGTCACGGCCAGCGACAGCGCCACCGACAGCAGCACCAGCGCCGCCATCGCCACGCCCAGGCTGTTGAACTCCGCCTTGGCGTTTTCGTGGGCCACGTCGCTCAGGTTCTTTTCCATCGCCGCCACCTCGGCCAGCAAGGTGTTGAGCGTGCCGAATTCCTTCTCCGCCTTTTGCATGGAATTGGTGGCGATCGACTGATCCACCTGGGCCAGTTCGATGGTCTCCATCACGCCCTTGCGGTAGCGCGCCAGCGTCTGGGCGGCGGCCTCGACCAGCTTGCGTTCGGCCGGGTCGTCCACCTTGGCCAGCTCGCCCAGCTGGGCGGCGATGGCGCCGTGGCGAATGGCGATCTGCGCCGTGAGCGCGTCCAGCCGGTCCTTGGCGAAGCTGCCGTTGATCCAGGCCAGCAGCTGGTAGATATTGGCGTGGGCATACTTGGCGTCGCCCGTCACGTCGGCCGCCGCTTTGAGGCGCTCGGCGCGCACCGTGACCATATTCTCCATCGAGGCATTCTGGCGCACCATGCCGTAGTAGGCGCCGCCGGCCACCACCATCAGCAGCACCAGCACCAGTCCCGGCGCCAGCAGCAGCTTCGGGCCTATCCGTAATCTCTTCAACATGTTCCACTCCCCGGCAGCTGGCGGGCGGACCGAGCCGCCCTCCTGTTTTTCTATTCCCTGATCACCGCTCACGCACTTACTTTTTATAGATGCCCGCCTCCAGCACCACGTCGTCCACGCGCAGGATGTAGGTGGTCTTCGGCTCGATCTTGCCGGTGGTCGGATTCTTGTACTGGTAGTCGACCCAGCCCTTGCCCTTGGCGGCGGCCAGGTCGATGATCTCGCGGCGGTACTTTTTGCCGCTGGCGTCCGGCACGTCGGTCAGGTCCTTGCCCACGATGGACGGGTTGACGGGGTGGGCCAGCACGATGCCCGTTTTCAGGTCGCGGATGTCGACATACAGCGACCCTTGCAGAAACTCCGGGTCCTTGGCGGCGATGCGCTTGATCATTTCATCCTTGCCCTTGGTCTTGATCACGGCGGCGCCCTTGTCGACCATGGCGATGGCGTCTTTTTCGGTCGGCTCGGCGGCGGCGGCGCCCGTTGCGGTCATGGCCAGGCACAGCGCGGCGGCGGTCAGTAGCAGTTTCATGGGGACATCCTCATAGAGAAAAGAAAATTGCCAGGGCGGGATATTGCCTAGGTGCATTTCGTAATCTACGCCCCGTACCGGCGCGGGGTTTGCGTTAGCGCAAGGCGGCTCCGCTCGGGCGTTTCTGCAACGCTGTGGCGGCGCGGGCTGTCGCAAATTTGCCACGCAGAAATCTTAAACGGCGCACGTTGACGAATGGCAACTGCTGCGCCAGGTCACGACGCTACGATGAATCCCTGCCGCTTCCCGCTTCCAACTTCCCCTACCGCGGGACCGATTCCGGCATGTTATTCCCGCTTGTCCCTCTTCGCTTATTCCTCTTCCTTCCAGGAGCCGCCGTGAGTACTGAATCGATGCCAGCCAAGTTCAAGCCGTACACCCGCCAGTCGATCGTCAACGCCCCCCAGTGGCAACTGATGTCGCCCGAGCTGCAAGAGGCGGTGCAGGTCGTCTCGCACGTGCTGCCGTTTCGCACCAATGAATACGTGATGGACCAGCTGATCGACTGGAACAACATCCCGGACGACCCGATCTACCGGCTGGTGTTCCCGCACCGCGACATGCTGCACGCCGACGAGTACGAACAGCTGCGCGATCTGGTGCTGCACACCAAGGACGCCGCCGCCACGGCCAAGCTGGTGCACGCGATCCGCATGCGCATGAACCCGCACCCGGCCGGCCAGATGACCCACAACGTGCCGCGCGTGAACGACGCGCCCCTGCGCGGCCTGCAGCACAAATACAAGGAGACGGTGCTGTTTTTCCCCAGCGCCGGCCAGACCTGCCACGCCTATTGCACCTTCTGCTTCCGCTGGCCGCAGTTCGTCGGCATGGACGACATGAAGTTCGACGCGCGCGAAACCACCGAGCTGGTGGAATACCTCAAGACCCACACGGGCGTGACCGATGTGCTGATCACGGGCGGAGACCCGATGATCATGAATACCCGCTCGCTGGCCGAATTCATCGAGCCGCTGCTGGCGCCCGAACTGGCGCACATCCAGAACATCCGCATCGGCACCAAGTCGGTGGCCTACTGGCCCCAGCGCTTCGTCACCGACAAGGATTCGGACGACCTGATGCGCCTGTTCGAAAAGGTGGTCGCCTCGGGCAAGAACCTGGCCATCATGGGCCACTACAGCCACGCGGTGGAGCTGCGCCCCGCCATCGCCCAGCAGGCCGTCAAGCGCATCGTCTCGACCGGCGCCACCTTGCGCATGCAGGGCCCGCTGATCCGCCACATCAACGAGGACCCCGCCAGCTGGGCCGAGCTGTGGAGCACCGGCGTGCGCCTGGGGGCGATTCCCTACTATATGTTCGTCGAGCGCGACACGGGCCCGAGCGAATACTTCTCGCTGCCGCTGGCGCGCGCCCACGAGATCTTCCAGGCCGCCTACCAGATGGTCTCGGGCCTGTCGCGCACCGTGCGCGGCCCGTCCATGAGCGCCTTCCCGGGCAAGGTCGTCATCGACGGCGTGGTCACCATCAATGGCGAAAAGCTGTTCGCGCTGCAGTTCCTGCAGGCGCGTAACCCGGACTGGGTGCGCAAGCCGTTCTTCGCCAAGTACGACGAACACGCCACCTGGCTCGACCACCTGAAGCCGGCCTTCGGGCGCGCGAAGTTCTTCTTCGAGGAAGGCGGCGACGAGCACAACCACCAGCACCAGTACGTGGGGGCGGCGCCGGCCAAGGTGATCCCGATCAGCGTCGCGCGCGCCGATGGGCAGGGTCATGGCGACAGCCATGGCGACAGCCACGGCGGCGGCTGCGCCAAGCAAACCGACGCGGCCTGACGGGAGAGCGATCATGGGTGAGGCGCAGCAGCCAAGGCTGTCGGGGGTAGCGGTCTTTTTCTATGTGTTCCTGCCGTTCGCGCTGGGGCATTATCTCTCCTCGCTGCTGCGCACGGTGAACGCGGTGCTGGCGCCCGATCTGGTCGGCTCGCTGGCGCTGTCGTCCGGCCAGCTTGGCCTGCTCACCAGCGCGTTCTTCTTTTCGTTCGCGCTGGTGCAGCTGCCGGTGGGGATCGCGCTGGACCGCTACGGCCCGCGCAAGGTGCAGCTGGTGCTGATGCTGGTGGCCGCGCTGGGCGCGGTGATGTTCGCCCGCGGCGGCACCTTCAGCGAGCTGCTGGCGGCGCGCGCCGTGATCGGCTTCGGGCTGGGCGGCTGCTTCATGTCGGCCGTCAAAGCCATCTCGTCATGGATCGCGCCCACCAAGCTGCCCTCCGTGCATGGCTACCTGATCGCCGTGGGCGGACTGGGCGCGGCCACCGCCACCCTGCCGGTGCGCATGGCGCTGCACTACACCGACTGGCGCGGGCTGTTCATCATGCTGGGCGTGCTGCTGGCCTGCGTGGCCCTGCTGATCTGGCTGCTCACGCCGGCCGCCGGCAGCGCCGCCAAGGCCAACCGCCCGACGGTGCAGTCGATCCTGGATGTCTACCGCGACGCGGCGTTTCGCCGCACCATCGGCCTGATCCTGATCCCGCACGCGATCTTCTTCGGCATTCAGGGTTTGTGGATCGGGCGCTGGCTGTCCGACGTGGCGCACTTCTCCGAAGCCGCGGTGGCGTATTTGCTGTATCTGGGCATGGCCGCGGTGATTTTCGGCGCCATCTTCGTGGGCATGGTGACGGAATGGGCCGGGCGGCGCGGCGTCAAGGCGCTCGACGTGGCCGCCATCGGCGTGGCCATCTTCGTGCTGGTGCAGGCCGCCATCGTGGTCAACCACCGGCCCAGCTTCCAGATGCTGTCGGTGCTGTTTACGCTGGTGGGCACCATCACCGGCATCGAATACGCCATCGTGGCGCAGAGCATGCCGGCCTCGCTCACCGGACGCGCGGCCACCTGTCTGAATCTGCTGATCTTCATCGGCGCATTCCTGGTGCAGGCCGGGTTCGGCCAGATCGTCGGCCTGTGGCGCCCCAACGTGCTCAATCAGTATCCGGTGCTGGCCTATCAGGTGGCCTTCGGCCTGCTGGTGGCGCTGCAGCTGCCCGGGCTGGTGCTTTACGGGCTGCGGCGCTGGCGCGAGCGGGTCGTGCCGGTCGTGCCGGTCGTGCGGGTAGCGCTGGTTGCGCTGGTTGCGCAGGAGTCGCCTGACGACGACGCCGCCCCGGCATTGGGACGCTAGGCTGCTAGCGATCCAGCAGCACGATCGGCACGCTGGTCCAGGCGATGCCGATCAGGGCCAGCACGGCGCCGCCGGCGCCGCTCCAGTCGCGCAGGCTGGCGCGCTCGTCCAGCACCGCGCGTTGGCGCCACAGCAGCCATGCGCAGACAGCCAAGGCGCCTGCGGATAGCAGACCTAACAGCAGGCGCCGCTCCGCCGAGATCACGTAGCACAGGAAAAAATGCACAGCCCATAGCAGCAGGGGGGCCATCGCGCGCAGGACCGGCTTGAAGAATGCTTCGCGCACTGGGTCATCTCGCTTCACGTCATCCCTTTCACGTCTTCCCTTTCACGCCATCGCCCATGGCACCAACCGCGCCGCCACCGAAGCGACGATGCCCTGCGCCGCCGTGTAGTACCACATCAGCGCAACGTTATCGAGCGTGGCGCGCGAGCGCTCGGTCAGGTGGCCGCACCAGGCGCGCGCGCACAGATACACCGCGCACAGCGCCAGCGTGATCACGTGCAGGCCCTGGTAAGCCAGCAGCGTGGCCAGCGAGGCGCCCCAGGCACTGGCGGTGGGCTTCAGGTCCGCCAGCCGGTAGCCGTTGAAATCCATGCCGAACGAGGCGATCAAGAGCCCCAGGGCGACCAACACGATCAGCGGCAGCCAGCGGCGGCGCTTGATGCGGGTGGCCACGAACATCAGCGCGGCGCTGGCCAGCAGCAGCGCGCCCGAGGCCAGCGGCCAGACCGCGTCGGGCAGGCTGGCGCCCGGCGGCGGGCACACGGTCAGGCGCATCGATACGTGGATGTAGGCGAATACGAAGGAGGCGAAAATGCTCGCGTCGACCACCAGCATGATGATGGTGGCCCACCACGAATGCGAGGCCGCGCCGCGCGCACCCACCGGTATGGAAACCCCTTCGGCGATCTGCGCGGTGGTGGCCGGCACTGCGCGGTCCGACTGCCACAGCCACACCAGGATGCCGACGACGGCGGCCACGGCGCAGGCCCACGCTGTGATAGTCGCCTTGACCGTCAGCAGCAGGAAGAAGCCGGCCGTGCCGGCGGCGGCCACCAGCGGCCACCAGCTGTCGCCCGGCAGCACCATCAGGTAGGTCGGCAACGCCTTGATCGGGCTGGTGGCGATGGTCTCGCGCCGTCCGGTGACGGTATTGGGCAGGTAGTGCTGGCCGGCCGCCACCTCGGCCGCCAGCGCGGGCTGCTCCCACAGCGGATCGGCGCTGGTGATGTGCGGGATGCTGCGGTTGCCGTAGTCTTCCGACGGCAGCCATTCCAGCGTAGCGGCGTTCCACGGGTTGCCGGGATCGCGTTCGCTGCGCCGCAGCGTGCGCACCAGGTCGAACAGGAACAGCAGCACGCCCAGCGCGAACACGAACGCGCCCACGGTCGAGACCATGTTCAGCAGGTTCCAGCCCATGTCGGGCGCATAGGTGTAGACCCGGCGCGGCATGCCGAGCAGGCCCGTCAGGTGCATGGGGAAGAACGCCACATTGAAGCCGCCGAACATCATGCCGAACACCCAGCGCCCCACGGGCTCGGACAGCTTGTTGCCGTTGATGAGAGGGATCCAGTAGTACAGCGCGGCGAACACGGGGAACAGCATGCCGCCGATGAGCACATAGTGCAGGTGAGCGACGATGAAGTAGGTGTCGTGCACCTGCCAGTCGAACGGGATTACGGCCACCATCACGCCGGTCAGGCCACCGAGCACGAAGATGAACAGAAAGCCCAGCAGGAACAGCGACGGCGCGTGCAGCGCCACCTTGCCGCGCCACATGGTGGCGATCCAGGCGAACACCTGGATCGCGGTCGGCACCGCCACCGCCATGCTGGCGGCCGACACCAGCGCCATTTTCATGGCGCCCAGGCCCGCCGTGAACATGTGGTGCGCCCACAGCGCAAAGCTGAAGAATCCCACCGCCACCAGTGCGACGATGATGGCGCGCCGGCCCACCAGCGGCGTGCCGGCGATACTGGGGATCATGGTCGAGACCATGCCGGCCGCCGGCAGGAAGATGATGTACACCTCCGGGTGGCCGAAGAACCAGAACAGGTGCTGCCACAGGATCGGATCGCCCCCGCGCTCGGCGATAAAAAACGGCCAGTCGTAGGCGCGCTCCAGCTCCAGCAGGGCGGTGCCGGCGATGATCGCCGGGAAGGCGAACACGATCATCAGGCCAACCACCAGCATGGCCCATGCGTACACGGGCATTTTCGCCAGGGTCATGCCGGGCGCGCGGGTGAACAGGATGCCGACGATCAGTTCGATGGCGCCGGCGATGGCTGAAATTTCGATGAAGCCGATCCCCAGCAGCCAGAAGTCGGCGTTCAGGCCGGGCGAATAGGCCTTGCCCGTCAGCGGCGGATACATGAACCAGCCGCCGTCGGGCGCGAGACCGGCGAACAGGGTGCAGAAGAACGCCAGCCCGCCGATGGCATAGGCCCAGAACGCATAGGCCGACAGGCGCGGGAACGGCAGGTCGCGCGCGCCCAGCATGTTCGGCAGCAGATAGACGGCGATGGCTTCGACGACGGGGATGGCGAACAGGAACATCATCACCGTGCCGTGCATGGTGAACACCTGGTTGTAGGTGGAGGCGGACAGGAAGGTATTTTCCGGCACCGCCAGCTGGGCGCGCATCATCAGGCCGAGCACCCCGGCCAGCAGGAAGAACAGCAGCGCCGTGCCGATGTACAGCAGGCCGATGTTGGTGTTGTTGACCGAGCTGAGAAAGCGCCAGCCGGTCGGCGTGCGCCAGGTCGCTTCCAGCTGTTCCAGTTCACCCGCGGGACGCGGCAGGGAGTTGAGCGGACGCTTGGCGAAGGTGTCGCTTGCCAGGGTGTCGCTGGCTGGCCGGTCCGGCACGCCAGTTCCGGTGTTTTGAGTATCGCTGGCCATGGTCATTTGAGCTGCTCCAGATACGTGGCCAGTGCGCGCAAGGTGGCGCCATCCATGTCGCTGGCGGCGGGCATGCGCACGCCCGGCTTGATGCCGTGCGGGTCGCCGATCCAGCCGGCCAGCGTGCCGCGATTGGTGCGCAAGGTACCCGCTCCGATGGTCAGGCGGCTGCCCACGTGGGTCAGGTCGGGCCCGAGGCCGGCGACCGGGGTTTTGCCAATCCCATCGCTCACGCCGCGTATCGTGTGACAGGCGCTGCAGCGCTGCTCGGTGAAAGCCTGGCGGCCTTGAATCGACACGGCGTCCACGGGTGCGGCGGCGGGCCGCGCTTGTGCCGCCAGCCACGCGGCGAATTGGGCCGGTTCATGGGCGACGACGTGCAAGGCCATGCGCGCGTGCTGGGTGCCGCAGTATTCGGCGCACTGGCCGCGGTACACGCCCGGCTTATCGGCGCGCAGGGTCAGGCCGTTGACGCGGCCGGGCACCATGTCCATCTTGCCGCCCAAGGCAGGCACCCACAGGCTGTGGATCACGTCGCTGCTGGTGAGCGCCAGGTACACCGGCCGCCCAGTCGGAATGTGGATCTCGTTGGCGGCGGTGACGCTGGGCGCGCTGGCCGCGTTGTTGTCGGGATTCTGATAGCGCACCGACCACCACCACATCTTGGCGTCGACCGAAATCACCAGCGCCTGCTGCGATGTCTGCGGCATCAGCTGGCCGGTGCGCCAGGTGCTCCACACCAGCACCACCGACAGCACCACGACGGGAAACGCCACGCCGGCGCCGGCGATCCAGCGCATGGTCTTGATGGGCCGGTCGTGACGCCGCAAACTCAGCGCCACCAGCGCCATCACCAGCACGAAGATCAGCGCCAAGCCGATGGCCAGCACCCAGGTGAACTGGCTGATGATCGCCGCGTCGGGCCCGGCCGGGTGCAGCACCGACTGCAGCGTCGGGCCGTTCAGGGGAACGCTTGCCACTGTCAACCCGGTCATCGGACGGTATACAGGTAAGCGGCCATGTGGCGCGCGTCGGCCTGCGAAATGCCCACGTTGGGCATCATCGTGCCGGGCTTGAGGGCGGGCGGGTCGATCAGCCACGCCGTCAGATTCTCGGGCACGTTGGGAATGCTGCCGGCGATGTAGCTGCGCCGGCCGAAGCCGGTCAGCGACGGGCCGGTGGTGCCGGCGGCCGCGGCCACATCGGGGATGGCGTGGCAGGAGCCGCACTGGTACTGTTCGATCAGCTGCTTGCCGATGCGGGCGTCGCCGCCCGCCACACGCATGGGCTGCCCGGCGTCGTCGGCGCAGCCGGTCAGGAAGGCCGTCAATACGGCAGCTAAGGGAAGAATAGGTAAAAACACGCGCACGCCAGGATCCTGCGAAATGCTATCGAATAGTTATAATACAAGAAAATATCGATAGCATTTTTTCATTAGAATGCGCCTCCACCGGCGACTCTCCATGGCATCCAACCGCACGCGTCTCATCCTTAAAACCGCCGCGGTCACCCTGGCCGGGGCCGGGCTATTGGCCGCCGCCGCCGGCTGGATCGTGCTCAAAAGCGGCTGGTATCACATCGGCGCGACCAACCAGCACTGGCAGCCGATCCACACCATTCTCGAACAAGGCATGCACGAGTCGGTGCGCTATCATGCGCGCGACGTAGTAGTGCCGCGCCTCGGTGAAGCGGCCCAGTTGCGGCGCGGAGCGGGTCTGTACAAGGAAAATTGCGCGCGCTGCCATGGCGGGCCTGGCACGGCGCAGGAAGACTTCGGCAAGAGCATGCAGCCGGTGCCGGGACCGCTGGTCGACGCCTGGCAGCACTGGAAGCCGGCCGAGCTGTATTGGATCACCCGCAACGGCATCAAGATGAGCGGCATGCCGGCGTGGGAATACCATTTGAGCGAACCGGATTTGTGGGCCGTGGTGGCCTTCATGCAGGAGCTGCCGCGCCTGTCGACGCCGGCCTACACGGCGCTCACCGCCGGACCGCGCCCGGACGACGAGCCGCGCGCGCCCGCCACACCTGCCGCCGGCAACGTGGAGCGCGGGCGCATCGCGCTGACGCAGTACGCCTGCAATGCGTGTCATATGATTCCCGGCGTGACCGGGTCGGACGTGTACGTGGGCCGCCCGCTGGACGGCATCGCCCAGCGCCGCTTTATCGCCGGTCACCTTCCCAACACCCAGGAAAACCTGGTGCGCTGGATCCGCGATCCCAAGTCGGTCGATCCGCAGACCACCATGCCGACACAGGGCGTGACCGAGCGCGATGCCGTCGATATCAGCGCCTATCTGCTAAGCCGCCGCTAGTTCGCGGGCTGTCCCTGTCGCTTGCAAGCCGATGGCCCGCCGCCGCCGGGGGCGCCAGCTACGCTACAATCGCGTTCGCCGATTTCGGCGCATGATAGGAAAACATATGAAACTGGTTCGTTACGGCCGTCCCGGCAAAGAGAAGCCTGGCTTGTTCGATGAAGAAGGGCGCCTGCGCGACCTGTCCGGCGTCGTCGCCGATATCGACGGAGCGGTCCTGTCGGACAAGGCACTGCGCAAGATCGCCAAGATCGATTACAAGACGCTGCCGCTGGTGCGCGGCAATCCGCGCCTGGGCGTGCCGCTCAAGGGCATCGGCAAGTTCATCGGCATCGGTTTGAATTACAGCGATCACGCCGCCGAAATCGGCGCCACGCCGCCCAAGGAGCCGATCGTGTTCATGAAGGCGATTACCTGCCTGAATGGTCCGGACGACGCGGTGATGCTGCCGCAGGGTTCCAAGAAGACCGACTTCGAAGTGGAGCTCGGCGTGGTCATCGGCACCCGCGCGCGCTACGTCAGCGAAGAAGACGCGCTCGATTTCGTGGCGGGGTACACGGTCATCAACGACCTGTCCGAGCGCAGCTATCAGCTGGAAATGGGACCGCAATGGGACAAGGGCAAGGGCTGCGACACGTTCGGGCCGGTGGGGCCGTGGCTGGTCACGCGCGACGAGGTGATCGACGTGCAGCGGCTCGACTTGTACCTGGAAGTCAATGGCAAACGTATGCAGACCGGCAGCACCGAGACCATGATCTTCGGCGTGGCGCAGATTGTCAGCTACCTGTCGCGCTTCATGACGCTGGAACCCGGCGACATCATCGCCACCGGCACGCCGCCCGGTGTGGGCATGGCGCGCAAACCGCAGCGCTTCCTGAAAAAGGGCGACAGCATCCGGCTGGGGATTGCCGGGTTGGGCGAGCAGCAGCAGGAGGTGGTGGCGTTTGTGAAGTGATCCATTGCAGTAGGCGTCACATCCCGCTTTAGCTTCAAAACCGTCATTCCCGCGTACGCGGGAACCCATAGCACCTCAAAGCGGTGTTGGTGCAGGCATTTGCCCATAGCTGCTCATCGGTGCTATGGATCCTCGCCTTCGCGAGGAGTCGGGCTGAGCAATGTGAAGCACGACGGTTAACACTTGGGGTGGTGACACTGAGCGCGCGGCTTCGGCTACGTTTATCCGTCTCGAAACTGCGCAGCAGCGGTCGCCATCCTCAATCACCCCAGCGCCGCATGCAGCGCATCCTCGAGCCGCGACACGATCTCCAGCAGATCGGCCTCGGTTGCGATAAACGGCGGCGCCAGCAGCACGTGGTCGCCGTTCAGCCCATCGATGGTGCCGCCCATTGGATACACCATCAAGCCGCGCGCCATCGCTTCCGTCTTGATCGCCGCGTGCAGCTTGCGGCCCGGATCGAACGGCGTCTTGCTGGCGCGATCGCGTACCAGCTCGATCCCCAGCAGCAGCCCGCGCCCGCGGATATCGCCCACATGCTCATGGTTACCGAACGCCTGCGTGAGCATGCGCTTGAACGCCGTGCCGCGCTGGCGCACCACCGCCAGCAGATCGTCGCGCTCGATCACCTTCTGCACCGCCAGCGCCGCCGCCGCCGCCACCGGATGGCCGATGTAGGTGTGCCCGTGCTGGAACGCGCCGCTGCCGAAGCGCAGCTGCTCGACCAGCCTGCGCTGCGCAATCACCGCGCCGATCGGCTGGTAGCCCGCGCCCAGCCCCTTGGCGATGGTGATCAGATCGGGCGCCACGCCATCCTGCTCAATGGCGTACATGGTGCCGGTGCGCCCCATGCCGCACATGACCTCGTCGGCGATGAACAGGATGCCGTATCGGTCGCACAGCGCGCGCACCCCGAGAAAGTAGCCCGGCGTGGGCGGGATCGCGCCGCCCGTGGCGCCCACCACCGGCTCGGCCACGAAGCCGATCACCTTGTCCGGCCCGACCTCGTTGATCTTCTCGTCGAGCTCGCGCAGCAGCATGGCGGTGTAGGCTTCGACGCTCTGGTCGTCGGCGCGGTCGCGGTATTCGTAGCAGGGCGCCACGCGCGGCACGTCGATCAGCAGGGGCGCGAAATGCTTGCGGCGCCATTCGTTGCCGCTCACCGCCAAGGCGCCCAGCGTGTTGCCGTGGTAGCTCTGGCGGCGCGAAATGAATACGGTGCGCTGCGGCTGGCCCGCTTCGATGACGTACTGGCGCGCCAGCTTCATCGCCGTTTCCATCGCCTCCGACCCGCCCGACACAAAGTACACCGAGGCCATGCCTTCGGGCGCGCCGGCCACCAGCCGCTCGGCCAGCTCCTCGGCCACGTCGGTGGTGAAAAACGCCGTGTGGGCGTAGGCGTTGCGGTCGATCTGGCGGTGCATGGCCGTCAGCACGTCCTGGTGGCCATGCCCCAGCGACGACACGGCCGCGCCGCCGCTGGCATCCATATAGGTTTTGCCCTGGCTGTCGCGCACCAGGATGCCCTGGGCGCTGACGGCCACCGGTGGACTCTGGCGCAGATTGCGGTGAATAATGTGGCTCATGAACTGGCTCCCTCGCCGGAAAAGTTGACAGTTGACAATAAGCGCCATCGCTCCCGATTCTTTTGATTTTTCCCCTGAGCTGTGCGAATATTTTCCCGGCTACAACGCCGAAGCAACACTGCCGCCCCGGCATCTTCGCAACCGCCACCAAGCGGCACCCGACCAACCACTCGATGAGGCACACCCCATGACGGATCGACTAGGCGCGCTGGCGCAGGAGCACTGGACTGCCGAGCAGCGCGCCGTTGCCCAGGCGGTCATCGACGGGCCGCGCGGGGCCTTGTACGGGCCGTTCGTGCCGCTGCTGCGCAGCCCCGAGCTGATGGCGCATGCCCAGGCCATGGGCGAATACCTGCGCTACCGCAGCGCGCTGGGCACGACCTTGTCGGAGCTGGCCATCCTGATCACGGCGCGCCAGTGGAACCAGCAGGTGGAGTGGGCCATCCATGCGCCGATCGCGCGCAGGCACGGCATCGCCGCGCACGTCGTCGATGCCGTGTCGAGCTGGGTCAGACCGGAGCAGATGAGTGGGGAGGAAGCGGCGGTGTACGACTTTTGCATCGAGCTGCACCGCGAAAAGCGGGTGAGTGATGCGACGTATGCACGCGCGCTGGCGCTGTTCGGCGAGCAGGGCGTCATCGATCTGACGGCGATCAATGGCTACTACACGTTTCTGGCGATGGTGATGAATGTGGCGCAGACGGCGACGCCGGCGTCGCCGGCCGCGCCGTTACCTGACTAGCCAGGGTCAGGCCAAGGCTTCTTTGGCCGCTTCTTCAGGCGTGAGGCCGTCGTAGAACTGGTCGGTGAACCACTCGACCTGTTCTTCGATATGCTCCTGGGCTTGCGCCACGGTGGCGCCGCCGGCCACCAGATGTTTTTCGACTTCGATGCACCAGTGAATCAGCGCCAGCGTTTCTTCGTCGAGTTCTTCTTTCTTTGCCATGCCGAGCTCCTTTACGCCGCCAGACCCTTGGCCAGCACGTCGGCGACCAATTCATTCAGTTCGACGCCGCGTTCCTTGGCCAGCGTCTGCAACTGGGTCACCAGATCGGCGTTGAGCTTGACGGCGAACGGCACCAGGCCTGCTGCCTGATCCAGTTTGCGCTGTTCGCGGCGGTCGATGACGGCAGTTTCGGCGCCGCCGAATGCGCCAGCGCCCGGGGCGACCATCTTGCCCATCAATTTTTTAGCGTCGCTTTTCGCCATGCCGGTCTTTTTCATCGTGCTGCTTTCGTAGGTGTCAAAGACGCATTGTACGCGTCAGCCGACGATGGCTGCGCGCCAGTGCCTGGCCAGCCTCAGGCCAGAACCCGTTTCAGCCACGCCGAGATATCGTTGATCTCTTCGGCGCACAGCGAGTGCTGCATATTGTATTCATGCCACTCGACCTGGTAGCGCATGGCCACCAGCAGGTCGCGCGACAGTTCGGCGCGCTCGATCGGGATCACGCCGTCGCCGCGGCCGTGGCACAGGAAGATCGGCGTGGCCAGGCTGGCGTCGGTGCGTTCGGCGGCCACGGTCGGCGCGATCGGCACGTAGCCGGACAGGCACAGCAAGCCGGCCAGCGTCTCCGGATGGCGCAAACCGGTCTGGATGGTCATGGCGCAGCCCTGCGAGAAGCCGGCCAGGATGATGCGGCTGGCGGGGATGCCACGGGCTTTTTCGCGCTCGATCAGCGCCTCGATCTGCCCTTGCGACGCGCGCAGGCCACGTTCATCTTCCTGGCGACCCAGGTCGCTGGCGACGATGTCGTACCACGAGCGCATCACGTAGCCGCCGTTGACCGTCACCGGCATGGTGCCCGCATGGGGAAACACAAAGCGGATGCCGGGCAGGCCGGACAAATCCAGTTCCTTCACCAGCGGCACGAAGTCGTTGCCGTCGGCGCCCAGGCCGTGCATCCAGATGATCGCTACCGTTGGATTGGGCGCGGTTTCGATCTCGATCGTTTCAAGTAGTTGGCTCATGCGGACAGGGTTCAGTGTTTAATCGGTGATGGGAGGGCGCAGCGCCGACTTGGGCCGGAACGCCTTGCATACGGTCGCATCGGTTTCCATGTACGGGCCGCCGATCAGGTCCACGCAGTAGGGCACGGCCGCGAAGATGCCGCCCACGAGCTGCGCGCCGTGCGCGTCGCGCAAGCCTTCCAGCGTTTCCTTGATGGCCTTGGGCTGGCCGGGCAGGTTCATGATCAGGGCCGCGTGGCCGTCGGCGTGCGCGGTCTCGCGGATCACCGCGGTCTGGCGCGACAAAATCGCCGTGGGCACGAAGCGCAGGCTGATCTGGCGCATCTGCTCGCCGAAGCCGGGCATTTCCTTGGTCGCAATGGCCAGCGTGGCCTCCGGCGTCACGTCGCGCCGCGCCGGACCCGTGCCGCCGGTGGTGAGCACCAGGTGGCAGCGCTGCACGTCGACCAGCTCGACGAGCGTGGCTTCGATGGCCGCGCGCTCGTCGGCGATCAGGCGTTGTTCGAGGCGGTAAGGGGTGGTCAGGGCCGAGGCCAGCCAGTCGGCCAGCGCGGGCAGGCCGGCGTCCTGATAGACCCCGGCGCTGGCGCGGTCGGAGACCGACACCAGGCCGATCACCAGCACGTTTTCCTCCACCGTGCCGGCCGTGCCGGCCACGGGATCAGTTGTCGCGCTGCTCGCCATCGTGCTCATCCTGATCGTCGTGCTGACCGCTCTCGTCGTGATCCGCTCCGTCGTAATCCATGTCCTCGTCGTCGCTGTCGTCGCCGGCGACCGGCTTGGCCTTCTTGCCGATGTCTTTGAGGATCTGGAAGATCTCGCGGTAGGCCTTGGGCGGCTTGCTCTCGGCCTGCTCTTTACGGGCGTTGCGGATCAGGGTGCGCAGGTGCTGGCCATCCAGTTCAGGGTGCTCGGCCAGCAGCACGGTCAGGGCCTTGTCGTCGGCCAGCAGCTTGTCGCGGCGGCGCTCGAGCGCGTGCAGCGAGGCCGTATCGGCCTTGGACATGCCTTTCCAGCTGTCGATGGTGCGCTGGATGACGGCGACTTCTTCTTCGTCCAGGGTGCGCATTTTTTTGCCGACGAACTGCATCTGGCGGCGGCGGCCCTCGTGATTGGTGATGGTCTGGCACATCAGGATCGCTTCGCGCACATCCTCCGGCATGGGCACGCGCTTGACGCGGTCGCGCGCTTCGGCCACCAGTTCTTCACCGAGCTTTTGCAGTTCGTTCATCTGACGCTTGAGTTCAGACTTGGAGGGACGTTCGTATTCCTGCTCGAACTCGGAAGATTGGAAGCCGCAGGCGCCCCGATTTGGATTTGGCATGATCTCGATCCGGCCAGCGCAAGGCTGACCTGTAAAAACTGTAAACGGCTGCTATGATAACTGTTTTACCGGCCGGCCGAGAAAAACCCCATATATGAACGATTCCGTCTTCATCCATACCCAGGACCAGCTCAAACAGCTCGCACGCGATGTGCTCGGCTTTGCCAAGGAGATCGGCGGCACCGATGCCGCCGTCGAAATCAGCGAAGGCAGCGGTTTGTCGGTGTCGGTCCGGCGCGGCAAAATCGAGACCATCGAGCAGAATAAAGACAAGGGCATGGGCGTGACGGTCTACATCGGCCAGAAGCGCGGCAACGCCAGCACCTCCGACTTTTCGCCGGCCGCCCTGCGCGCCACCGTCGACGCGGCCTACAACATCGCCCGCTTCACGGCAGACGACGACTGCGCGGGCCTGGCCGACGCCGACATGCTCGAGATGAATCCGCGCGACCTGCAGCTGTGCTATCCGTGGCTGCTGTCGTCCGAAGAAGCGGTGGTGCTGGCCCAGCGCGCGGAAGCGGCCGCCTTCGCGGTCGATCCGCGCGTGACCAACAGCGAAGGCGCCAGCGTGCATGCGCAGCAGTCGCATTTCGTCTCGGCCAATTCGCGCGGCTTCATCGGCGGCTATCCGTTCTCGCGCCACACCCTGTCGGTGGCGCCGATCGCCGGCAAGGGCGCCAAGATGCAGCGCGACGACTGGTACACCTCGGTGCGCGACGCCACCAGGATGGCCGCGCCCGAAGCGGTTGGCCGCTACGCCGCCGAGCGCGCGCTGGCGCGCCTGAACGCGCGCAAGATGGACACGCGCACCTGCCCGGTGCTGTTCGAAGCGCCCCTGGCAGCCGGTTTGCTGGGCGCCTTCGTGCAGGCCACCTCCGGCGGCGCGCTGTACCGCAAGTCCACCTTCCTGCTCGATTCGCTCGGCCAGAGCGTGTTTCCGTCCCACATCCAGGTGCTGGAAGACCCGCACGTGCCGGGCGCGGTCGGTTCCGCCCCGTTCGACGAAGAAGGCGTGCGCACGGTGCGCCGCAAGGTCGTCGAAGACGGCGTGGTGCAGGGTTACTTTTTGTCGACCTATTCGGCGCGCAAGCTGGGCATGCAAACCACCGGTAACGCGGGCGGCTCGCACAACCTGTCGCTCACGTCCAAGCTGACCAGGAAGGGCGACGATTTCGCCGGCATGATCCGCAAGATGGGACGCGGCCTCCTGGTCACCGAACTGATGGGGCAGGGCACCAACTATGTGACGGGCGACTATTCGCGCGGCGCGTCCGGCTTCTGGGTCGAGAATGGCGAGATCCAGTACCCGGTCGAGGAAATCACGATTGCCGGCAACATGAAAGACATGTTCCAGCAGATCGTCGCTGTCGGCAACGACGTGCTCACCCGCGGCAACAAGGCCACCGGTTCCATCCTGATCGAGAACATGGTGGTGGCGGGCAGCTAAAGTCGTCGACCGACCACATTTTTATTGCCAGTAGTGCAGCACGCCCATACACTGGCTGCTGCACTGGCAGCGCGCCGGAATCCGGCTGGCTGCTCAGGTGACGGTTTTTCCGAAGATCCAAAACCCAGGAGACAAAAAAATGATGGAACGTCGTTCCTTTCTGAAAAAAGCGGCCGTTGGCGCTTCAGTGGGCGCAGTTGCCGCCCCGGCGCTGGCACAGAGCCAGCCGACGATCAACTGGCGTCTGGCCAGCAGCTTTCCCAAGTCGCTCGACACGATCTACGGTGCGTCCGACACGCTGACCAAGCGCGTGGCGCAGCTCACCGGCGGAAAATTCAACATCCGCACCTTCGCCGCCGGCGAAATCGTCCCGGGTCTGCAGGTGCTCGACGCCGTGCAGGCCGGCACCGTGGAGATGGGCCACAGCGCGTCGTACTATTACTTCGGCAAGGACTCCACCTTCGCATTCGACTGCGCCGTGCCGTTCGGCCTGACGTCGCGCCAGCACACCGCCTGGTACACCGAAGGCGGCGGACGCGAACTGACGCGCAATTTCTTCAAGGGCTACGGCGTGGTCAACTTCCTGGGCGGCAATTCCGGCACCCAGATGGGCGGCTGGTTCCGTAAAGAAATCAAGACCGTGGCCGATCTGAAGGGCACCAAGATGCGCGTGGGCGGCTTCGCCGGCAAGGTGCTCGAGCGCCTGGGCCTGGTGCCGCAGCAGCTCGCCGGTGGCGACATCTATCCTGCGCTGGAAAAGGGCACCATCGACGCGGCCGAGTGGGTCGGTCCGTACGACGATGAAAAGCTGGGCTTCTACAAGGTCGCGCCGTACTACTACGCGCCGGGCTGGTGGGAAGCGGGCGCGAGCTTCTCGTTCTATGTGAACCAGAAGGAATGGGAAAAGCTGCCGAAGGAATATCAGGCGGCGCTGGAAGTGGCCACCTTCGAGGCGCACGTGGTCATGCAGGCCGAGTACGACACCAAGAACCCGGCCGCGCTGGCGCGTCTGCTCAAGAACGGCGTCAAGCTGCGCACCTTCTCCAACGAGATCATGGATGCCTGCTACAAGGCGGCCAATGACGTGATGAACGAAGAAGCGGCCAAGAACGCCAAGTTCAAGACCATCTACGAGCCATGGAAGCGGTTCCGCCAGGACCAGAACGTGTGGTCGTCGGTGGCCGAGTCGAAGATTCAGGATTTCCTGATCAAGGCTGGGCGCAAGTAAGCATACTGCTTAGCCGCGCTGTTGGTGGCGCGTTGGCCAGCTGCCTCAACATTGAAAACAGCCCCGCTTGCGGGGCTGTTCTTGGTTAACGGGGCGAGGTGGAGCGCCGGGCGTCGACTCAGTTGGATTCAAGACCGTCATCCTCGCGCACGCGAGGACCCATAGAACGATTGCGCAGAGATTGCGTCCGAGCTTGACGGGTCATGGGTCCTCGCTTTTGAACTAGCCCCTTTCGCGAGGATGACGTTAATTGGTTTGACCTATGCGGAGGCAGTCACGACTTCGATTGCCGTATCGGCCGACCTAAGATCGGCCCCCACGACTTCGATCGCCACATCGGCCGCCCCAAGCTCACCCCTCCCGAATCGCCCGCAGCACCGGCTGCAACACCGCCGCGCCCAGCTTGGCGCTGCGCGCCCCATCCCAGCCGCACAGCGGATCCGGGTCATTGGCGTTATCCTTGAACGGCAGCTCCAGGGTCAGCGACAAGCACCCGAACAGATGGGTAATATGCGGCGAGCCCATGGTCAGGGTCTCGTCGGTGTACGGCGCCTCGCCGTACCCGTGCACGTCCTGGAAGTCGGGACTGGCCACCTTGAAGTCGTCGGCAAAGCGCTTTTCCTGCGCCGCCATGGCCGGCGTGAACGAGGGCAGCGAACCGCTACCGGCCGTGAACACGTATGGCAAGCCTTCGTCGCCATGCACGTCGAGGAACAGATCGCAGCCCGTCTCGCGCATCTTGTTCTTGACCACGAACACCTCCGGGCTGCGCTCCATGCTCGGCGTATTCCACTCGCGGTTCAGGTTGGCCCCGGCCGCGTTGGTGCGCAGGTTGCCGCGCACCGCGCCGTCCGGATTCATGTTCGGCACCACGTAGAACACCGCTTCTTTCAACAGCTGGCGGCCGAAGCTGTCGGCCGGGTCGAGCAGCGCGTCGAGCATGCCCTCGACGAACCATTCGGCCATGGTCTCGCCCGGATGCTGGCGCGCGATCACCCACACTTTCTTGCGCGCGGCCGGGTCGCCGATGACCAGCAGATTGATGTCGCGCCCGTCCACCGTGCTGCCCAGGTCGTGCAGGCGCACCTGCTCGGACAGTTGCGCCCGGTCCAGCAGGTCCAGGTGGCGTTCCCACGAGTACGGCTCGAAATAGGCGTAATACACGCTGTCGACTTCGGGCGTGTGCGAGATCGTCATGACCTGGCCGTCGTAGCTGGTCGGCACGCGGAACCAGTTGACGCGGTCGTAGCTGGCCATGGCGCGGTAATCGATCCAGCCGTCCGGGTAAGCACTGGCGCCGGCGTTGAGCAGGCGCATGGTGCACGCCTGTCCCTGCGCGCCCTGCAGGCGGTAGTAGAACCATTGCACGATGTCGGCGTGGGAATCCTTGCGGATGTTCAGGTCGATGGCGTCGGCACGGGTAGCGTTGACGACGTCGATCGCGCCAGCGTCGAACTGGCAGCTGATTTTGATAGACATTGTGTGTCCTCGGTGGGTGGGTAAGAGGCGCCATGATACCGCGCCCGCGCCCACCCGGGATTGCTGCGATGGGCAAAAGAGCATGTCGGTGCGATGCACAACAGGCTACAATTGACGTTTGTGTCATGCCTGCCCCGTGCGAGGCCTGACCGTTTTACGTTTGACCCCCATAACAATATTGGAGACGCCAATGCAACGTCGTTCCTTCCTGACCCAGAGCGCCGCCGGCGCTGCCGTTGCCAGCGCCGGCGCCATCGTGGCCGCCCCGGCCCTGGCCCAGGCGCAGCCGGCCATCAACTGGCGCCTCGCGTCGAGCTTTCCCAAAACCCTGGACACCATCCACGGCGCCGCGGAAGCGTTCACCAAGCGCGTGGCGCAGCTGACCGGCGGCAAATTTCTGATCCGCCAGTTTGCCGCCGGCGAGATCGTGCCGGGCCTGCAAGTGCTCGATGCCGTGCAAGCCGGCACCGTCGAAATGGGGCACACCCCGTCCTACTATTATTTCGGCAAGGACCCCACCTTCTGCTTCGACTGCGCCGTGCCGTTCGGCCTGACCTCGCGCCAGCAGACGGCCTGGTACGAGCAGGGCGGCGGGCGCGAACTGATGCGCGAGTTTTTCCAGGGCTACGGCGTCATCAATTTCATGGGCGGCAATACCGGCACCCAGATGGGTGGCTGGTATCGCAAGGAAATTAAAACCCTGGCCGACGTCAAGGGCCTGAAGATCCGCATCGCCGGCTTTGCCGGCCGCGTGATGGAACGCATGGGCGCGGTGCCCCAGCAGATTCCCGCCGGCGATGTCTATGCCGCGCTGGAAAAAGGCACCATCGACGCGGCCGAGTGGGTCGGCCCGTACGACGATGAAAAACTCGGACTGGCGCGGGTGGCGCCCCATTACTACGCGCCGGGCTGGTGGGAAACCGGGCCGCAGCTGTCGTTCTACGTCAGCCTCAAGGAATGGGAAAAGCTGCCCAAGCAGTACCAGGCCGCCATCGAAGTGGCCAGCTACGAGGCGCACGTGATGATGCAGGGCGATTACGACGCCAGGAACCCGGCGGCGCTGGCGCGCCTGATCAAGAACGGCGCCAAGCTGCACACCTTTTCGGCCGCCATCATGGACGAGGCCTACAAGGTGTCGACCGCGGTGATGCAGGAGGAGGCGGCGCGCAATCCCAAGTTCAAGAAGGTCTACGAGCCGTGGAAGCGGTTCCGCCAGGACCAGAACGTGTGGGCGTCGGTGGCCGAGTCGACCTTGCAGAATTACCTGATCTCCGCAGGCAGGAAGAAGTGATAACTGAGCAGAGCTTGCGCTAGATCAAACCGCAAGCTGGTCAGATTGTTACGGTATAGGGTGCGTCATGTGGGCGCACGCAATGAGGAGGAACTACATGACGGATATCTGCTTTTCGTTCGCTGAAGTAACGAGTATCAACCGTAACGGATTCTGGGTACAGTGCCGCGATGAGGAGTTGTACCTTTCGTTCGTCGAGTTTCCGTGGTTCGAGCACGCCACCGTGGCGCAGATCTGCCGCGTGCAGTGCGCCACGTCCAACCGCCTGTACTGGCCCGACCTGGATCTGGATTTGCCGCTCGACGCGATCCGGTTTCCCATGGCCTTTTCGCACAACGGCCTCAGCTACGATTGCTGAACCCGCAGCCGTAGCGCCCCGCTAGCGCAGTCCGCCGAAGCGCTCGTGAAAGGCGGCATCGGCAGGAGCTGCGTCGGCTTGTTCGCGGCGCAGCGTGGCCAGCACATACTCTTCGGCGCTGTGCTGCACCGCCCGGTACAGGGCGCGCGCCAGCGCATACGCGCCCGAACCCGGCCACGGGTTGGGCAACAATTCACACGGCAGCATCGGATCGTGCAGCTGCACGCGGCGGTAGGCGTGGATCAGCAGGGTGCGGATCACGAAGGCTTCCTCGCCGCTCAGCGCCACGCCGCCGGCGCCATGCATCGCTTCCACCATCCCCAGCAGCGGCTCGAAGCGCTCGATGAAGCGGTGGTAGCTGTCGATCACGCCCGACAGGTCCCAGCCGTCGACGGCCAGCTCGGCCAGCGGCCGGCTCGGCACGCCCGGCAGGGCGCTGGCGCGGCACACGAACAGCTGGCCCTGCACGCCGACCCGCTCGATGATGTCGCCCAGCAGTTCGGTCTGCGCCACCGGATGGCCGAAGATGCCCGGCGCGATCATGGCGAACCCTTCCCACAGCAATTCCTTGCGCAGCGCGGTGCGCTTGGGCGGGTCGATCACGCTGGCGCTGGAAAACAGCAGCGTCCAGTTGCCGTCCCAGTGGCGTTCCAGCGGCGCGTAGATGCGCCGGTTGGCGCGCTCGAAGCGGGGCAGGGCGGCCGGGACGATGGCGTAGGCGCTGCGGCGCCCGTCGCGCGTGGCCACCAGCCAGCCTTCCTGCACCAGCCGGAACACGCTGGTGCGCAGCAGCCGGTCGTTCACGCCAAAGGGCGCCAGCAGGTCGATCAGGCTGCCCAGCCAGATGGCGCCGCCGTGGGGCGCGATGGTGTCGCCGAAGATGGTCATCACCAGCGACTTGGAACGCGGCGGGTCGGCGGCCAGGAATTGTTCGATCCAGACAGTGCTAGTTTGCTGTTTCATGACTGCATGTTCTGGCGGTATGGCAATCTTGTCAAGTCATAGCGGTTTTGTCGACCCCCATTGTGGCGCGGGAGGCCACAGGTGCTCAGGCCCGGTAGCCCGTGTTGATCAGCGTCAGCAGCAGCACGAAGGTCGTCACGGCGAACAGCATCGGCAGCGCGGCGACCAGTTTGGCCTTGCCGGAGCGCGCCGGCAGGCGGCGCCCGCCGGCGCGGTACGATTTCACGCCCAGAAAAAAGGCGATCGGCGGAAAAATCAGCACCGGCAGCATCAGGAACGCCGTCAGGTAGGTGAGCACGGACAGGGCCAGCGAAGCGAACGCCATCAATAAGATCCGATCAGGACAGGTGGAATGGGATGGTTCATGCCAGGCGCCGGTCTTGCCGCAGCAGCGCCTCGAAGTCGTGCGCCGGCACGGGACGGCTGAAGTAATACCCCTGCAGCTCGTCGCAGCGCAGCGCGCGCAGCACCGCCAGCTGCGCTTCCGTTTCCACGCCCTCGGCCACCACGCGCATGCCCAGGCTGTGCGCCATGGCGATGATGGCGGCCACGATGGCGGCGTCTTCGGCATTGGTGTCGACCCCGGCCACGAACGAGCGGTCGATCTTGACGAAGTCGAACGGGAAGCGCTTCAGTTGCGCCAGCGACGAGTAGCCGGTGCCGAAGTCGTCCAGCGACAGCTGCACGCCCAGCGCCTTGAGTCCGTGCAGGTTGCGCGCGGCGTCGTCGGGATTGTTCATCACGGCCGTCTCGGTCAGCTCGAACTCGATGCAGCCGCGCGCCAGCCGGTGCGACGTCAGTGCGCCGGCGATGCAATCGAGCAGTTCGGCCTGGGCGCACTGCACCGCCGACAGGTTGATCGCCAGCGGCACGGCGGGCACGCCGGCGTCCTGCCAGGCCTGCTGCTGGGTGCACACCGCGTCGATCACCCAGGCCCCGATGGGGCGGATCAAGCCGGTTTCCTCGGCCAGCGCGATGAAGTCGTTGGGGCCGACCAGGCCGCGCTGCGGATGGTTCCAGCGGATCAGCGCTTCGGCGCTGACGATGCGCCCGCTGTGCAGGTCCACCCGCGGCTGGTAGACCATGACGAACTGGCGCTGCTCGAGCGCCGTCTGCAGCTCGTGTTCCAGCGTCAGGCGCGCCGCCAGTGCCGCGTTCATGCGCGGCGCGTAGAACAGGTAGCGCTCGCCGCTCGACTTGGCGTTCTTGAGCGCCGCCTCGGCATGCTTGAACAGCGTTTCCGCGTCCGGCCCGTCGGTGGGATACACGGCCAGTCCGGCGCGCGTGGAGATGCGCACTTCCTGGTCGCCCACCATGTACGGCTGGTCGAGCACGCCGAACACGGCGTCCTGCAGCAGTCTGGCGGCGTCCTCGGCGCGCGGCAGGTCGGCGAAGGTCAGGGCGAAGGTGTCGCCGCCGATGCGGGCCGCGTTGCCCGAGGCGGGAATGCGGCCCGAGAGGCGCTGGCCGATCTGCGCCAGCAGCGCGTCGCCGGCATGGCGCCCCAGCGCATCGTTCAGCTGGGCGAAGCGGTCCAGGTTCAGCAGCACCACCGCGACCGCGCCCCCACCCGCGCCCGGCTGCAGCAGGTGCGCCAGGCGGTCGAGGAACAGGCGCCGGTTCGGCAGCGCCGTCATCACGTCGTGGTAGGCCAGATAGCTGATCTGCTCTTCGCGGTCGAAGAACAGCAGCGCGAACGCCAGATCGCCGGCCAGTTCGTGCAGGATCTTCATCTCGTCCGGGTCGAACACGCCCGGCGTGGCCGACAGCAGCGTGAGCACGGCGATGGGCCGCCCGCCCACCATCAGCGGAAACGACGCCACCGCGCCGAAGCCGCGCGCCAGCAGGTGCGCGCGCAGGGGCGCCAGCACGGGATCGGTGGCGATGTCGTTGCACACCACGGTGATGCGCTCCTGCGCCGCGCGCTGGGCCGTCCAGTATGGTTCCAGCGCAGCCGGGCGGGCCGGCAGCGCGCGCCCGGCGTGGGCCACGTTGGTCAGGGTGGCGCCGCTCACCAGCGCCAGGCACGCGGTGGCGAAGCCGCCTTCGTTGGTGGCCAGGCGGCAGGCTTCCTGGAACAGGGCGGTGCGGTCGCGGATGCGCACGATGGCCGAATTAATCCCCGAGAGCACCGCGTAGACCCGGTTCAGGCGGGCGATCTTCTGTTCGCTTTGCAGGCGCGCCGTGACATCGTGGGCCAGCACGAACTTGCACGCGCGGTCGTGGAAGCGCAGCGGGTGCGAGCTGATTTCCACATCGATCAGGCTGCCGTCGCGCTTGCGGTGCACCCAGATGCCGGATTTCTCCAGCCGGTCGCGCGGGGCGCTGGCCAGGTTGGCGTGCAGCTTGGGCAGTTCGGCGGCGGGGCGCAGGTCGCAGATGGTCAGCTGCAGGAACTCCGCTTCGGACCAGCCGTAGTGCTCGATGGCCGCCGTGTTGACCGCCAAAAACGCAAGCGTGTCGAGGTCGTACACCCACATGGGAATGGGGTGCGCCTTGAACAGTTCGTTAAACGACGTGTCGTTCGATGAGACCATAGTGCCAGCTTCGCTGCCGGGTTCGCGGGACGTTGGAAGGGAAGCGCAAGCAGTTGTCTGCATAGTGCAACGCTAGCGATGTATCCCGTGCAAGTTTATACGAAGCGTGCGGCCTCGTGCTCGAATATTGCGAGCGCGTCGAAGGCCGGGCGGCACGGCTTGGGCGACCGATTTACGTGAAGAGATGGAGCTCATGAAACGCAGGCGCGCGAATCGCCGCGCCCCGGCCAACGATTATGGCGCTGTGACCTTGGCGCGCGCGTTCAGTTCCGCAATCGCCGTTTCGATGGGCGTTAAATCGGGCTGCGGCCCGTTGGCGGTGGTCGGCACGGCGCGGTGCGGCCAGCGCGCTTCCAGCGTATAGCGGGCGCGTGGACGGGGACGGGGAGCAAGCGTGGTTCCGGTTGCATCTTCCATGGCAAAAGTTCCTGATGAGTGAGGCATGCGGGCATGGTAGATGATGTGCGGCAACAGTACAAACGTCTGTTTGTAAGAATTTGTGAAGTTGGCGTGGTCTCCCTCTGAGGCGGCTAACTTGCAGCAGTGCTAGCTATGCTGCGCGGGCGCAACAGCTTGCTCGGTTGATCATGCCGTTTTTATAGCGTGCCGCCGCTGAAATGGGATTTGATCACAAACGCATAGCGCTCCGGCCGGATGTGGAACTGCGACACATCGCAGCAGCGCCCGTCGGCAAAGTACGAGCTGCGTTCCATCAGCAGCAGGGCGCTGCCCGGGGCGACCTCCAGCGCGGCGGCCACGGCGTCGTCGGCGTAGCCGACCTGAATGGCGATGTCGGCGCGCACCACCTGCAGCCCGGTCAGGTCGGCCAGCATGGAATAGGCCGGCTGGCGCGCGACGCGCCCGGCGTCGACCCCGGCTACCGCCGGCGTCAGATAATTGCGCCCCAGCGCGATGGGCGCGCCGTCGACAAGATGCAGCCGTTCCAGCAGCACGCAGTGGCCGTCTTCGGCCCCGGCCAGTGCGCGCATGCGCTCCGGCACGGCAATCAGCTGGCGCGACAGCAGGCGCATGTCGGCCTTGAGCCCTTGCAGCAGCAGCGATTCGTGAAAGCTGCGCAGCTGGTCCAGTCCGTGACGCACCTGCTTGCCGGCCACGTACGTGCCTTTGCCCTGCTTGCGCTCGACCGCGCCCACGCCGCTGAGTTTATCCAGCGCCAGCCGCACCGTCACGCGGCTGACTTCGAAGCGGCGGCACAGGTCCGCTTCGGACGGCAGCTTGCCGGATGGCTCAAACGCGCCGGCATTGATTTCTTGCGTCAGCACGTCGGCTATCTGCTGTTGCAGCGGGGTGGTGGTATCGCGGGTCAGGAACATCGCATGCTGCCAGAAGGTGGATCGAAGGCGGCATCGCCACCCGTCGGTTTACAAATATACAAGCGCGAAAAACCGGCTTAAACCAACTTGTATTAGAACGTATTATTGCAGTTCTCTAGCAAACGCGCTGTACATAATGTCATGCCAGACCACGCCACCCTGCGCCTCGCGCCTCAGACCACATTGCCGTTCCACGCGGACGCCGCGCCGGCCGTTCCCCTCACCCAAGGAACGGTGCCGGCGACCATGCCTGCGCTGCAAATCGACGCTGTCGACTTCGCCTGGCCCGGCGGGCAGCAGGTGTTTGCCGGCCTGTCACTGCACGTCGAACGGGGCGAATTCGTCGCCATCCTGGGGCCGTCGGGCTGCGGCAAGACCACCTTGCTGAACCTGCTGTCGGGCTTTCAGCAACCGCAGCGCGGCAAGGTGCTGCTGGACGGTGTTCCAGTACGGCCCGAAATGCCGGAGCTGGGCTACGTGTTCCAAACACCCCAACTGTTCCCATGGCTGAGTGCGCTGGAAAACGCCCGCTTCGGCCTGCGCATGGCCGGCCAGCCGGACGAACCGGCGCAGTACGCCAAGGCCCGCGATTATCTGGCGCTGGTTGGCCTCGAGCACGCGGCCGACAAGCTGCCGCACCAGCTCTCCGGCGGCATGCAGCAGCGCGTGTCGCTGGCGCGCACGCTGGCGCTGGAGCCGGCGCTGCTGCTGATGGACGAGCCGTTCGCCGCGCTCGACGCGATCACCCGCAACGCCATGAACGAAGAGACCTTGCGGCTGTGGTCGATGCTGGGCCAGACCACGCTGTTCATCACCCACGACATCGACGAAGCCGTGTTCCTGGCCGACCGCGTGGTGGTGCTGGGCAAGGCGCCGGGCGGCATCCAGAGCATCGTCGACATCGACCTGCCGCGCCCGCGCAGCATGCGCGCCACCCGCAGCCTGCCGCGCTTCATTGCATACCGCGACAGCCTGATGGAACAGATCGCGCTGGCCATGGACCCGGCCTGACGCGCTGCCAGTTCAGCGCATACCACTTAGTCACGATCAACCACGACCACGGAGTTTTACCATGTTCAAGAACATCCTCGCTGCCTTGCTGCTGGCGTCGTTCGGCCTGATGGCGCAGGCCGCCGACAAACCCTTGCGCATCGGCTGGGTGTACGCCATGGCCAACGCCCCCGCCCTGATCGCCGACAAAAAAGGCTTTTACGCCGCCGAGGGACTGAACGTGGAACTGAAGCAGTTCGGCGACGGCCCCGAGCTGCAGCAAGCCTTCGCCTCGGGCGATCTCGACGCCGCCTATGTCGGCGCGCCGCCGGTCTACCAGTGGGCCTCGCGCGGGCTGGACGCCAAGATCATCGCCAAGGTCAATTACGGGCAGGCGGCGCTGATCGCCGACAGCGGCGACGCCATCAAGAACCTGGCGGGCCTGCGCGGCAAGCGCGTGGCAGGTCTGGCCAAGGGCAGCGGCATGGACGTGCTGCTGCGTGCCTATGTGTTGAAGGAACATGCAAAGCTGGACCCGGACCGCGACCTGTCGATTATCGCCATGCCGCCTGCCAACATGAACGGCGCGCTGGAACGCAACGTGGTCGACGCGGCGTTCACGTTCGAGCCGTTCGTCAGCCAGGCGCTGCTGCGCGGCAATGCGCGCCTGCTGCTGGACGTGAATCAGGCGCTGCCCAACTACCCGTGGTACGTGATCGCCGCGCTGCCGAAGACCCTGGCCGAGCGCCCGGACGACGTGGTCAAGCTGCTGCGCGCCCATTTGAAGGCCATCGCTTTCCTGAAGGAGCAGCCGGCCGAAGCCAACCGCCTGATTGCCGCCGCCTTCAAGCTCGAAGCCGTGCAGACCACGGGCGGCGCGACCGTGGCGCCGGAAGCTATCGTGCAGGAAGCGCGCAAGCGGCTGGGCTGGTCGGCCCGGCTGGAACCGTCCGACCTGCAATTCATCCAGCGCCTGATGGATTACTCCACCACGCTGGGCTTCATGGGCAAACCATTGAAGGTCGAGCAACTGGTCGACAGCACGTTCCAGCGCCGCGCCGAACAAACCGGACCGGCCGGAAAGCACTGACACCATGCGCTTGCCGAAACCGAACTGGGGCTGGGCCTCGCTGCCCTTCCTGGTACTGGTGTGGAGCCTGGCGGCGACCCGCTTTCCCAGCTATCTCCTGCCGCAGCCGTGGGCCGTGGCGGCCGAAGGCTGGCGCTGGCTGGCCAGCGGCAGCCTGGGCGAGCAGCTGATTGCCAGCGTCCTGGAAGAACTGGGCGGCTTCGGCGCCGCCGTGGTGGTAGCGCTGTTGCTGGGAACGGCAACAGGCCTGTCGCAGCGGCTGCGCGATTTCGCCAGCCCGCTGTTCAGCCTATTCATGGCGATCCCGCCGATCGCCTGGGCGCCGCTGACGATGATCGTGTTCGGCATCGGCTACTGGTCGATCGTGGTGGTGATCTTCATCGCCGCCGTGTTCCCCATGGCGATTACCGTGCAGCAGGGCGTGCAGGCCATCCGCGGCGGCGAAGTGCGCGCCGCCCGCGTGCTGGGCGCCAGCCCCGTGCAGCTGCTGCGCCACGTGTACTTTCCGGCGTCGCTGCCGTACCTGACGGCGGCGCTGCGGATTGGCTTTAGCCAGGCGTGGCGCGCGCTGGTGGCGGCCGAAATGATCGGCGCGACCAAGGGCATCGGCTGGATGGTGTCCACCGGCGGGCAGATCGGCAACAGCAGCCAGGTGCTGCTGGGCATCGTGATGATCGGCCTGATCGCCTGGCTGATGGAAAGCCTGGTGTTCCGCCGCATCGAACAGCATTACCAGACCTGGCGCATGTAGAGCATCTACACCACGACGCCAAGAATTTAAAATAAAGAAAGACACCCCCATGCATCCATTCGATCCCCGCACCGAAGCCGGCCACTACTTCGCCCCGACCGGCCTGTACGAGCGCAACAAGGCGCGCCCGTTTTTGGGCAGCGTGACGTGCGACCGGCGCCAGCTGGCCGCCGGCGAAACCACCGAATTACAACTGGTCTACACCGTGGGCGGCTCGGGACTGGCCGACGGCGCCTGGCTCAAGCTGGCCTTCAAGTTTTATTCCGACTGGGCGCTGTTCCAGACCAGCGACCCGCACGGCGCCAACTTCGTCTCGGCCGAGTACCACGCGGGCGAACTGGCTCCGGGCCAGAGCGCGGCCACGGTGCAGCATCTGAAGGTGCGCTTCGACCAGAAGGGGCATGAGCGGCCGTTCCAGAAGGCGGTCATCGTCGACATCGTCGATGGCTATCTGAACCCCGGCGACCGCATCGTGATCCGGCTGGGCGACAAGCGCCAGGGCGGCGGCGGCACGCGGGTGCAGAGCTTTGTCGAGCAAGGCTTCCAGTTCCGCATGTTCATCGATCCGCTGGGCAGTTCCAAGTTCGCCGAGGTGCCGGGCGATATTCTGCTCGACATCGTGCCGGCCGCGCCGCAGCAGTTGCAGATCGTGGCGCCGCGGCTGGTTGGCAGCGACGAGCCGTTCGACATCATCGTGCGCGCCGACGATATCTGGGGCAATACCTGCCGCAACCTGCCGCTGGCAGGCACGCTGCGGCTGGCCGGCCCCGGCGGCGTGCGGCGCGAGCTGCCGTTTACGCTGGCCGAGCAGGGCTGGGCGGTGGTGCGCCTGGGTGCGCTGACCTTGGAAGAGCAGGGCGAATGGTCGCTGGATGCGGCGACCGCGGGCGCCAATCCGCTGGCGGCGCGCGCTTTTGTGAACAGTGAAACCCGCAAAGGCGCACTGCGCGCGTTGTACGCCGACCTGCACGTGCATTCCGACGACACGGTCGGCACCAACGACACGCTGTACAACCTGAGCTACGGGCGCGACGTGGCCGGGCTGGACGTGCTGGGCTACACCGCCAACGACTTCAATATCACCGAAAAACGCTGGGACAAGGCGGTCGAACTGATCCACAGCCTGAACGAGGCCGGCCGGTTTGTCTGCTATCCGGGCACGGAGTGGTGCGGCAATTCCAGCGCCGGAGGCGACCGCAACGTGGTGTTCCTGCGCGACGGCAAGCCGCAGTTCCCGTTCGACAAACACGGGCGGCTGGTGCGCTCGTTCGAGTGGAATGAGTTCACCGCCGGCACGTTAAAGCCCGGCGCGTGGCCGGTCGACGAACTGTACGCGGCCTACGCGCACGATCCGGAAGGGCACCTGATGATGCCGCATATTGGCGGGCGGCGCTGCAATCTGGACTGGCACCACCCGGAACTGGAGCGGCTGATCGAGGTCGGCTCGGCGTGGGGGCAGTTTCACTGGGTCTACGCCGAAGCGCTGCAGAAAGGCTACCGCATGGGCGCGGCGGCCAACAGCGACGAACACCAGGGCCGCTGCGGCGGTGGGGTGCCGGCCACTGCCGTGTTCGGCTCGCGCGGCGGGCTGACCGGCGTGATCGCGGAGCGCTTCGACCGCGACGGCGTGGCCAAGGCGCTGCGCGCGCGCCATACCTTCGCCACCACGGGCGAGCGCAGCTTCGCCAGCCTGCGTCTGGGCGAGCACTTGATGGGCGATGTGGTGGAGGCGGGGCAGGGCGACGCGCTCAGTTATCGCTTGCTGGGCGATCAGGGCTGGGAGGAGGTCAGCCTGTTCGATGGCGACAAGTGCATCTGGCAGCGCGACTTGCAGCGCGAGGCCGGGCTGGCGCCGGCGAAGGTGCGCCTGCGCGTGGGCGGCGCGCGCGTGCGCGAACGCTATCGGGGCGCTTACTGGAGCGGCACGATTCGCGTGATTGGCGCGGTGGTGCTGGACTTTCAGGCGTTCGGGCTGGATCATCCGGAGCAGACTTGCTGGCGCCAGGACGCCACCACCATCGCGTTTCGGACCAGCACCAGTGGCGACACTGACAGTTTCGAGTTGAGCTTGTCGGCGCTGGAGGGGTGCAGCATCGAAGTGGAGTCGCGCATCGACGGGTATATCAAGGTGGGCGATCCGTTGCAGCCGCAGGCGTATGTGCATGCGCCGAACGTGAAGCTGGCCGTGAGCGGCGCGGCGCTGCTGGTCGATGGGCGCGTCGAGCAGGTGTTGCCGGGTGCGGAGCTGAAGGTGTCGGTTGAGCGCATCAGTGCGGCGTCACTGCCGCGCGATGTGGCGGGGGAGATCGCATTGAGCCAGCTCGATCTGGCGCCGGGGCGCGAGCATCCGCTGTTCGTTACGGCGCGGCAGCGCGACCAGTCGCGGGTGTGGACGTCGGCGATTTTTCTGACGCCGATCCAGGCCCGATGACGCCAATCGCCCGGTTCGAACTCGTCCCGCGCGATACGTTCCGATCAAGCGTCCATGGCTTGCGTGGGTTTTACACGCCTATGCCGTCGGCCTCGAACCCCACGCGCCGGTGACTGCCGTCGCAGAACGGCTTGTCCGCCGAGGCCCCGCACCTGCATAGCCGCACCCCCGTGGTCCGCTCCACGGTCCGCCCGGTACCAGTGAGCACTTCGGCGGCACCCCGTACGTCGAGCGGTCCGTTATGCAGTGGTGTGACCACCAGCGGCCCGGCCCGCTCGGCCAGCGGATCCGATGGCCGGCTGATGGTCTCGCCCGGGGCGTCGAACTGCGCCGCCAGATGCGACTGGTCGCAGAATGGCTTGTTGCGCGACTGACCGCAGCGGCACAGCGTGACCCGCAGTTCCTCGGTGGCGGCGCCGTCAGGCCGCACCAGCGTGACTGCTGCGTTGAGCGCCAGCGGTCCTGCTTCGCGCATGCGGATCAAGTTCACCGGTGGTGCGCTTTCCCTGGCGCCGCCGTCGCTGCGGGCAAAGCGGATTGCGCCCGACACGCAGCGCCGGGCCACGCGATCGAGACGCTCGGGCGTTGCGTTGTCCGGGAAGATCCACGCCCCTTCGCGGTTAGCCTGGAATACGTCCGGTTCTTCGAGCACGCAGTGACGCGAGTGGATGCAACGCTGCGCCCGAAAATAGATCGTGCCGCTGGCGCCGTGCACCGTTTCGACAGCGTCATCGGCGTCGGTGCGGGACTGGCCGCCTCGATCGTGGCTGTGATCTTCTCTCCGTTCGTCGCTTTGTTCGCCGCTTGGTGCGTCACTTCGTTCGTCGCTTGGTTCGTCACTTCGTTCGCCGCTGCTCGCTCCCGCTGCCGACGCTGACGCAGTGACCTTGCTGTCATGCGCTGCGCGCCAGATCGCGGCCGCCTCGCGCAGGGTCAGGGCGAACCGGGTCAGCGCGGGCAAGGCGGCAACGCATGCCTCAGCGTGGTCTGCCAGCAGTTCCATGCGCTCGGCGATGAGCTGTCCGGCCGATTCGGCCGACTCGAACCCAAGCGCGGTGCGCGACAGAGTAAAGGTCATGCCCGCCATGATGCCGGGGTGCGCAGGATTGGCGGGCAACGCGGTTAGCGCCGCGCCCAAGTCGGCCACCGCGTGCATCAGGTGCATGGCCTGCCCCATGATGGCGCCGCGCGGCAGCAGGCAGTTGACCGGGTCGCTCATCAGGGCGAACAAGCGCAGCATCAGAAAATAGCTGCCGTTGGCCACATCGAGCAGCGACAGGGCCGGTTCGCTGATCACCTGTACCCGCGCGTCCTGAGCTACCGGCGCGCGCATCACCGGGTGGCGCGCGGCCCTGCGCGCCGGCACGAAGCCGCGCCGCTGCGCCGACAGGGTCTGCCACTGCTCGCGGATGGTGCGAAAGCGGGCGTAGTGCGAGGTATCCTCGCAGACCAGGGAGCCCTCGCCCTGTTCCACGATGAGCGCCAGCGCGCGGGCGGCGTCGGCCTGCGTGGCGATGGTGCACAGGCCCGGCAGGAACACGTCGCGCGCGCTGAGCTGCGCCTCCGGCAGGCCGACAAACAGGCCGTTCTCGCCCAGCTGCTCGGCCAGATGTGCCAGGCTGGCGCCGATGGTGTCATACAGTTCGCCCACGGTGGCGTAGTCGACGTTCGTCTCGGTGGCCAGGTCGCCGCGCGCCATGTCGCGCGAATAGTGCGGCTTCTCGAGCGACCCGCCGTCATGCTCGTCGGCGCGGATAGGGCGCTCCACGTAGACGAAATGGTCGAGCGTGGCGGCGTCGAAGGGCAGCAGGGCGACCGCGAGATCGGCGGGAAACTGGCCGGCCGAAGCGGGAAAATTAAAGTGCCGGTAATGAGGGCGCGAGCCAACGGCGATCAGCAGATTGTTCACCAGCGCCAGATGCAGCATTTCCTCGGTCGCGATGGCGACGATCTCGGCACGCCATCGTTTGACCGCCGCCAGTTCATGCGGGAGCAAGTCCTCGTCGACGCTTTGCTTGAGGGAAAATGCGGCGTACAGGTAGCTGCACATCAGGCAGTGTTCGATTTCGGCCGCTTCGGCCAGCATGCCGATCAGCTGATCGCGGTGGTGCGCAATTTTCAAAACAATCCTGACGTGTTGAGCGAATAGGTTGGCGGGCCGTCAGCCACGCCGGCGCGCTGGATGCGGCCCGTTGGCAAGCTGAAGCAGCTGGAGCGACGGATGATTGCATAACAATGCGACCATGCGTGAGAGCGCACTTGCGAATTAACTATCCACAAAAACCGAACAATAAGGGCCAGTTGCTTGGACGCGCAGGGCCGCTGTGACGATTGCGGTCACGGGTTATACATGCGGCCGCGGCGCCGATGGCCTGGCTCACGGCATGGCGCTTTCTGCAGTCGGCCGAGGGCAACGCTGGCGCGCAGGCCTGGCAAACGACGCTGGGGTCAGGTCTGGTAAACGGACACAAGCTCGGCCGCATCACTTGGCCGAGCTTGTTTCGTTGGTGATGATTTTAGTCGATGGGATTTTCGCAAACAACGCCGGGGTCAGGTCTGGTAAACGGACACGAGCTCGGCCGTATCACTAGGCCGAGCTTGTTTCGTTGGTGATGATTTTAGTCGAGGGGATTTTCGGGAAAGATCAATCGGGATGTTTGGGAAGAGCTCGTGTCCGTTTACCAGACCTGACCCTTAGCCCCTTAGCCCCTTAGCCCCTTAGCCCCTTAGCCCTCAGCCCTCAGCCACATGACCCTCAGCCACATCGTAGGGGGAAGCGCAAGGGCGCCTGCGGATTGGAGGATAAGCGCTTCACTGCGCTGAACAAGTGCTTTTACAGAAAGCCCAAGTTGCGGCTACCCGCATCGTAATTGCCCAAACTAGGCAACAACGCCAGCAACTCACTGTCCGACACCCCCAGCCAGCTACCCATGGTCGCCGCAAACTGCTCCACCGAAGTACTCGGCAACAGGCGCCCCTGGCCGACATCGTCCGGTCCATTGTTGGCCACCACGGGCGCAGTACCATAGAACGCCCGTCCCTTGACCGCACCACCCATCACCATGTGCATGCTGCCCCAGCCGTGGTCCGAGCCGTTGCTGTTGCCCGTCAGCGTGCGTCCGAAGTCGGACGCGGTGAACGTGGTCACCTGATCAGCCACCTTCAGCTCAGTGGTGGCCGCATCGAACGCGGCCAGCGCTTCGCCCAGCTTGGTCATCAGCACCGGGTGATCGGTCAGCAGTCCGTCGTGGTTGTCGAAGCCGCCCAGCGAGACAAAAAATACCTGCCGCTTGGTGCCCAAGGCCGGCGCTGCGGCGATCATGCGCGCCACCATCTTGAGCTGATCGGCCAGGCTGTTCCCAACCGGGAAAACCGTCTCCAGCGCCGGTGCGGCGGCCAGCGCGCCCGTCAGGATCTCGTTGGCGTCCAGCGAACGCCGGCTGATGCGGTTGTACTCGCTTTCCAGCACATGGCTGCGCGGCTCGGTGATCAGCGTGCGCAATGCAGCCGAGCAGGCAGCCGAACCAAACAGCGGTTTCTTCAGCCCGGCCAGCGGCACCGAACCGTTGACCGAAATCTGGTACTGCGCCACCGATTTGCCCGACAAGAACACTGCATTGTTGGCCACGTTCACACAAGTGAACGTGGCGTTGGCATTGCCCGCCTCGAACAGGTCGCCCATGCGACCGCCCCAGCCGGACGTGGCCCCTTCCGGCAGCGACGATTGCCACACCGACTGCTGGTCGTTGTGCGAAAACAGCTTGGGCGGCAGCCTGACCGACTTGCTCGCGTACTGCTGCTTGCTGGTCGGCTGCACCAGCGGGCCGACGTTGAGCATGATGCCCAGCCGGCCGCCGTCGAACAGCGGCAGCAGCGGCGCCAGTTGCGGCGCCAGCGCATATTGATGGGGAAAGCCGCGCGCGTCGCGTGGGGCGAGCTCGGGCGTGAGCAGGGTCGGCGTGAGCAGCTCGCGCGCGGTGGCCAGCGACGGGCGGAATTGCTGGTACAGCGCATAGTTATCGGCGTCGTACGGCACCAGCGTGTTGGCGTAGTCGTTGCCGCCATACAGAAACACGCACACCAGCGCCTTATAGCCACTCGCGCCGGCCGCGC
Source organism: Janthinobacterium lividum (assembly GCA_943372275.1). GTDB lineage: Bacteria > Pseudomonadota > Gammaproteobacteria > Burkholderiales > Burkholderiaceae_D > Telluria_A > Telluria_A lividum_A. Next base: position 52,864 of record CALRYE020000004.1, on the reverse strand, counting down.
TCGCTTCAGCCATGGCGGCCAAGTTCAGCGCCCACGGCGCGGCCACGCCGGCAATCGACAGCGCCGATGCCCGTTTCAGGAACGCCCTGCGCGATGCCGCTTTGCCGTCGTGGTTCATGGCTGGCCTTTGCTCTTTCTGCTACTTTTGGATCAAAAATTCAGGCGCGGCCAGCACCAGCACCAGGGCCGCGTACAGGCGGTTGCGGCGCGCGCCGTCGCGCCCGAGCGGCATGCTGGCGATGGCGTCCGTGATCAGTGCCACGGTGGCGTCGGATAATTGCCCCGCCGCCAGCAGCAGATTCAGCTCGTCGACCAGGACGCCGGCCGTATCGGCCAGCGGCAGCACCGCGCTGTAGTCGGCGCGCACGTCGCCCACGCCGCGGCTGACCACGTTCTGCATGTAGTTCACGTAGCCGACCACGGTCGACTCGTTGGTGATCTGGAATTCTGGGGCGGCCATGCCGACTGCACCGGGCGGCACGTAACCGGGCCGGAAAAAATTGAACACCGAGGGCGAGCGCAAGGGGCTCTGGCCCAGCTTGCTGCCGGCGTCGGAGGTGTTGCCGATGGCCCAGGCATTGCTGGGCGAGTGGGCGCCGAAGGCGCGCGCCCACGCGGCCAGCCGCAGCACCGGTTCGCGCAACTTGCCGCTGCGCGGGTCGCTCAGCGCCGCTGCGCCACGCGCGTCGTCGTCGAGCAAAATCGCCCGCAGCACGGCGCGCAGATTGCCTTTCAGCCCGGTGCCATCGTCATTGAACACAGTGGCCACGCGCGCCACGTAGGCCGGAGCGGGGTCGCCGCAGACCAGCCGCTGGATCAGCTGGCGCGTGATGAACGGCGCCACGTTGGGATGGGCGAACAGGGTGTCGAGCGCCAGCGACAGGCTGGCCGAGCCGCTGGTGCCGGCCGCGATGGTGGTGCCGAGGAAGGTCTTGGCGCCGCGCTCATGGCGCGCCGCGTTCAGCACCATGGGGCGGCGCTTGAAGTCCGGCGTGCTGGCGTCGGCGCCGGCCATGTCGTAATTCCAGCCGGTGAACACGCGCGCCAGCCCGCTGATGTCGTCCAGTCCGTAGGTTTCCTGCACTTCGCCGTCGTCCAGCCTGGGCGTGCCGTCCAGATTGAGCTGCACCAGGCCGATGGTGAACAGCTGCATCAGCTCGCGCGCGTAGTTTTCGTCTGGCAGCGCGCCGGTTTTCGGATTGAACCGGGCGTTGTTGCGGTAGGTAAGAAATTCGCCCATGGGGGCACACAGCGACACTACCTCCAGCAGGGTGCGGTAGTTGCCGAAGGCATGGGCTTCCAGCAGGTCCAGATAGGTCGCGGCGGAAAACTGCCGCCAGCCCCCGCCCACGTAGCCGTGGATCGCGCTGACCAGAATTTCGGACAGCGCCAGCGTGACGCGCTGGCGCAGCGTGTCGGGCGACGAGAGCAGCTTGCGCCAGATGGCCGCGTCCGCGCCCGCTTCGCTGTTCTTGCGCTCGGGTGCGTTATAGCCGCCCGCCACCAGCGCATCCCAGCGCGACGTGCTCGGCGCCATGGCGAATTGCTCGTCGAGCCAGCCGGCATAGCCCAGCACCTGGACCCGGGCGATATGCGCGCGGCTCACGCCCATCGAGGCTTGCGTTAAAAAACGTGCGGCTTGATGGGGCGTGATGGCGGGCATGGTGGCCTACTTTTTGTCGGTATCGGTCGAGAATTGCAGTTCGGGCGTGCTGTCCTCGTCCTTCTTTTCTTCGCCGGGGGCGGGAACCTGCAGCGGCTCCTCGGCGGGCGCGTCGATCTTCAGTTCCAGCTGCTCTTCCATGTCGACCTTTTTCTCCACCGACACCAGGTGCGGGAAGGCGATGATCAGGGCCACCATGATGACCTGGATGCAGACGAACGGAATCGCACCCCAGTAGATGTCCGAGGTCTTGACCTCCTTGGGCGCCACCGATCTTAAGTAGAACAGGGCGAAGCCGAACGGCGGGTGCATGAACGAGGTCTGCATGTTCACGCCCAGCAGCACGCCGAACCAGATCAGGTCGATGCCCAGCTTGTTGGCCACCGGGCCCACCAGCGGCACCAGGATGAAGGCCAGCTCGAAGAAGTCGAGGAAGAACGCCAGCACGAAGAACATGATGTTGACGACGATGAGGAAGCCCATCACGCCGCCTGGCAGGCTGGTCAGCAGGTGCTCCACCCACAGGTCGCCGTTCACGCCGCGGAACACCAGCGCGAACACGGTCGAGCCGACCAGGATGAACATGACGAAGCAAGCCAGCCGCGTGGTCGAATTCATCGCCTGCTTGAGCAGGCTAAAGGTGAGGCGGCCGTTCAGCATGGCCAAAATCAGGGCGCCCAGCGCGCCCATGCCGCCGCCTTCGGTCGGGGTGGCGATGCCGACGAAAATCGTGCCCAGCACCAGGAAGATCAGCGCCAGCGGCGGCACCAGCACGAATACCACGCGTTCGGCCATGCGCGAGAGCAGGCCCAGCTTGAATTTGCGGTTGGCCAGTGCCAGCAGGAAGGCGCAGATGATGCCGAACGAGGCCGAATAAATGCCCAGCTCGTCCTTGGCCAGCTCCGGGTGGCTGCCGCCCCACAGGGCCGAGAAGCTGAACGTCAGCACCAGCGCGGCGGCGATCAGGGCCACCAGCGAGCGCACGCCACTGTCGCCGTTGGGTTCGCGCAGGTTGCGCGCTTCCAGCGGCAGGGCCGGTACATGGCTGGGTTTAAAGATCGATACGGCCAGAATATAGCCGGCGTACATGCCGGTCAGCAGCAGGCCCGGGAGAAAGGCGGCCTTGTACATGTCGCCCACGGAACGGCCCAGCTGGTCGGCCATGACGATCAGCACCAGCGACGGCGGAATGATCTGCGCCAGGGTGCCGGACGCGGCAATGACGCCGGAAGCGATGCGCTTGTCGTAGCCGTAGCGCAGCATCACGGGCAGCGAGATCAGGCCCATCGAGATGACCGACGCGGCCACCACGCCGGTGGTCGCCGCCAGCAGGGCGCCGACGAAAATCACCGCATATGCCACGCCGCCGCGGATCGGCCCGAATAGCTGGCCGATGGTGTCGAGCAGGTCCTCCGCCATCCCCGACCTTTCCAGGATCAAGCCCATGAAGGTAAAGAACGGGATCGCCAGCAGCGTGTCGCTGGCCATGATGCCGAAAATGCGGTTGGGCAGCGCTTGCAGCAGTTCGGGCTTCAGTAAACCCAGTTCGATGCCGACGAAGCCGAAGAACAGGCCGTTGGCCGCCAGCGAAAATGCCACGGGAAAGCCCGACAGCAGAAAGATGACCAAAGCGCCGAACATGATCGGCGCGAGGTTAGCGATGAGGAATTGTTCCATGTGTCCCAGTCTGGATTTTTGTTATGGTGCGTCGAGTCGGCGTCAGGTCGGTGCGTGTTGTTGCAAGACGATCAGGCGATCTTGTTGGCCGCCTTGATGGCCTCGATCTCGTCCTGGGGCGTGGTCACCTGCTTGGCGAAATCGCTGCCGTCGCTGCGTCCGGTCAAAAAAGCGATGCGCTTGATGATTTCCGAAATGCCTTGCAGGATCAGCAGGGCGAAGCCGACCGGCACCAGCAGCTTGGCCGGCCAGACGATCAGGCCGCCCGCGTTGCTGGACATTTCGCCGCTGACGATGGACAGGTGCGCAAACGGGATGCCGTACCAGAGGATCAGCAGGCAGACCGGCATGAGGAAAAACAGAAAGCCGAGCAGGTCGAGCCAGACCTGGGTGCGCTTGGAAAAGCGCCCCACGATCACGTCGATGCGCACGTGCTCGTCGCGCCGCAGCGTGTACGAGGTGGCCAGCATGAACATGGCTGCGTACAGGTACCACTGAATTTCCAGCCACGCGTTGGAGCTGACATTGAACGCGTAGCGGATCAGCGCGTTGCCCGCGCAGATCAGCACGGCGAGCAGCAATGCCCAGCTGACCACGCTGGCGATTTTTTCGTTGAGGCTGTCGATCAGCCGGGAAAGTGCCATGAACATCGTTGTTGTCTCTCGCTGTTGTTATTGGTTTGCCGGCTGGTCGCTTGATTGTTATGGTGCGATCAGCCAGCCAGCTGGGCCCGCACCCGGGCGATCGCCGCCCGGACCTGATTCGGGGCGGTGCCGCCCACGTGGTCGCGCGCCGCCACCGACCCTTCCAGGGTCAGCACGGCGAACACGTCCTCGTCCACCAGGGGTGAAAACTGGCGCAGCGTGTCGAGCGACATCTCCGACAGATCGCACTTGGCGTCGTCGCAGGCGCGCACGGCGTGGGCCACCGCTTCGTGGGCATCGCGGAACGGCAGACCTTTCTTGACCAGGTAATCGGCCAGGTCGGTGGCGGTGGCGTACCCCTGCAGGGCGGCCGCGCGCATGTTGTCGGGCTTGACGGTGATGCCGCCGGCCATGTCGGCGAAGATGCGCAAGGTGTCGACCACGGTGTCGACGGTGTCGAACAGCGGCTCTTTATCTTCCTGGTTGTCCTTGTTGTAGGCCAGCGGCTGGCCTTTCATCAGGGTGAGCAGGCCGGTCAGGTGGCCGTAGACGCGGCCGGTCTTGCCGCGCGCCAGTTCCGGCACGTCGGGGTTTTTCTTTTGCGGCATGATCGACGAGCCGGTGCAGAAGCGGTCGGCGATGTCGATGAAGCCCACGCGCGGGCTCATCCAGATGATCAGCTCTTCCGACATGCGCGAGATGTGCGTCATGATCAGCGCGCTGGCGGCGCAGAACTCGATGGCGAAGTCACGGTCGGACACCGCGTCGAGCGAGTTGTGGCAGACGTCGTCGAAGCCCAAGGTGCGCGCCACGCGCTCGCGGTCGATGGGGAAGGTGGTGCCGGCCAGGGCGGCGGCGCCCAGCGGCAGGCGGTTGACGCGCTTGCGGGCGTCAGCCATGCGTTCGACGTCGCGGCCGAACATTTCCACGTAGGCCAGCATGTGGTGGCCGAAGGTGATCGGCTGGGCCACCTGCATGTGGGTAAAGCCCGGCATGATGGTGTCGGCGTGGCGCTCGGCCAGGTCGACCAGCGCGCCGCGCAGAGCTTGCAGCAGGGCGGTGATGTCGTCGATGGCGGCGCGCACGTACAGGCGAATGTCGGTGGCGACCTGGTCATTGCGCGAGCGGCCCGTGTGCAGGCGCTTGCCGGCGTCGCCGACCAGTTCGGTCAGGCGTTTTTCGATATTCAGGTGCACGTCTTCCAGGTCCAGCAGCCACTCGAAGCTGCCGGCTTCGATCTCGCTGCGGATCTGGGTCATGCCGCGTTCGATTTCGGCGCGGTCGGCGGCGCTGATGATGTTCTGGGCGGCCAGCATTTCGGCGTGGGCCAGCGACCCCTGGATGTCGAACAGGGCCAGGCGTTTGTCGAAAAAGACCGATGCGGTGTAGCGTTTGACGAGGTCGGAGACCGGTTCGGAAAAGCGCGCCGACCAGGCTTCGGCCTTTTTGGAGAATTGTTCGTTCATGTGAGGGGTTCCTTAGATTAGCTGGATTATAAAACACTGGGCTGATCCAAAGGGCAATTCTCTGGGGGGAGGGCGCTTGCCGCCGCATGCCGGGCGCTGCGGCACGGGGCGCTGCACAATGGATGCGCGCAGTGCCGCACAATCAATGCGCGCTTGACGACAGGGCGTCTGTTTGACGGTAGAATCGGATTTTTTCAGGGGATCGACGGCCACCATGTCCACCATGTCCACTTTACAGATCAGTACCGACCGCGCGGAGCTCGACGTTCCGATGATTTACCGCTTTCTGAGCGAGCAGTCGACCTGGGCGGTCGGCATCTCGCGCGCCGTGGTGGAGCGGGCGATCGACAATTCGCTGTGCTTCGGCGGCTACGTGGACGGACGGCAGGTGGCGTTCGCCCGCGTGGTGACCGACTTCGCCACGTTCGGCAATCTGGTCGATATGTTCGTGATCCCCGAGTACCGCGGGCGCGGGTTCAGCAAGGCGATGATGAAAACGGTGCTGGAGCACCCGAGTCTGAAAGGCCTGCGCCGCTTCACGCTGGCCACGGGCGACGCGCACGGGCTGTACGAACAGTTCGGCTTCGGCCCGCCGCAGCGGCCCGATACGCTGATGGAGCGGTATTTCCCGAATATCTATGTGAGCTAGTGCAAGCGACGTTCAAGCCGCCACGAGCGCGTATTTCGTCAGGCACGCTAGAAACCGTCATCCTCGCTTTCGAGGGTGTCGCGAAAGGCACAGCAACCTTGTACCACTAACTTCAGACCCGTCATTCCCGCGAAAGCGGGAACCCATGCTGACTATGAACTGAGGTTCTATGGGTCCCCGCTTTCGCGGGGAGTCAGGTCGCACAATGTGCGGCATGACGGCTCAAAAGGTTAGTGGATTCAAATTTTGGCGCGTTCTGCGACACCCTCTTTCGCGAGGATGACGTTGACAGCGGCAGTGGTTTGTCAGCTGCTCGAATCCGACGCCGTGTCGCCCGGTTGATTACTGCGTACTGAACTGCCAGTCTTCGTACTGGCCTACCAGTTCATCAACGACGGCGGAATCAGCAGCAGCAGCGCCAGCACCAGGTAAATCAGCTGCAGCGGTATCATCCACTTGGCCCAGACGATCCACGGAATGCGCGCCAGCGCCAGCACGCCCACTGTGATGCCCGAGGTCGGTATCATCGGCGTCGACAACTCGCCCAGCTGAAACGCCAGCACCGCCGTCTGGCGCGACACGCCCACCAGATCGGCCAGCGGCGCCATGATCGGCATGGTCAGCGCCGCCTGCCCGCTGCCCGAGTGAATAAAGAAGTTGATCACCGACTGAATCAGATACATCTTCTGCGCCGCGATGATCGGGCTGGACGACTGCACCAGCGGCGTCAACGCATGCAGCATGGTGTCGATGATATGCCCGTCGCGCGCCAGGATCACGGTGCCGCGCGCCAGCGCAATGACCAGCGCCGTGGCAATCAGGTCCTTGGCGCCCTGCACGAACGCGGCGATAAACTCGTCCGACGACAGCCGCCCCACCAGCCCGACAATAATCGCCATGACCAGAAACAGCGCGGCGATCTCGTTGATGAACCAGTCGTACTTGACCACGCCCACCACCATGGTCAGCAACGTCAGGGCAAAGATCCACAGCACGGCCGCATGGGTGCGCGTCATGCCGGCAAAGGTGGGCATGGCCTCGGCATGGGTCGACTTGGCGGCCTCTTCAGTGCGCTTGATCAGGTCGAGCTGATAGGTCGGGCTGCGGGTCGGATCGGCCTTTACGCGCGCGGCGTACCACATCAAAAACAGAATCGTGAACCCGGTGCAGGCGAACCACACGATCAGCCGGTAGCCCATGCCCGAAAACACCGGCACCCCGGCGATGCCCTGCGCGATGCCCACGTTGAACGGGTTCAAGAACGCCGCGCCAAAGCCCACCTGCGTGCCCAGAAACGGAATCGACACCCCGACAATCGAGTCGTACCCCAGCGCCAGCGCCAGCGGCACGAAGATCAGGATAAACGGAATGGCTTCCTCGTTCATGCCGAAAGTGGCCCCGCCCAGCGAAAACATGGTCACGAACACGGGAATGAGCGCGGCGCGCACGAACGGCGAATGGGTGTGCGCCATGGCGATGCGCTTGATCAGCGCGTCGAACGCTTCGGTCTTTTGCAGCACCGAAAACGCCCCGCCCACGATCAGCACGAAGCCGATGATCTGCGCCGCTTCGACGAAGCCCTTGATGGGCGACATCATCAGCGCCACCACGCCCTGCGGCGCGCTGGCAATGTACTGGAAGCTGGCCGGGTCGATCAGGGTCTTGCCGTTGACCACGTGGGTGTCGTATTTGCCGCCGGGTACAAACCAGGTGGCCAGCGCGATCATTGCCAAGATGGCGAACAGCAGCACAAAGGTATTGGGAAGCTTCAGTTTCATGGGGGGGCGCGTTGAATTGGTCTAAAGGCGAAGGGCTATTGGCTCAGCAGGTTGCCGGCCCGATAAGCCTGGGCACCGGCGATCTTGCACACGGCCATGCCACGCAGCAGATGGCGGTGCGCCGTGCGCGCGAACACCACCCCGGCCACGCTGGCGCGCAGGGTGGTCTTGTTGCCGCTGACCGGCTCGATCAAGTCGGCGATGGCGTCGCCCGCCTTGACCCGCTCGCCCAGCTGGCGCTGGAACACGATGATGCCGCCGTGCGGCGCCGAGATCGGCTCGACCCCTTCCAGCGGTGTCGGCTGGCACACGGGCGCCGGCAACGCCGCCCGCGGAATGTCGAGCACGCCCGCATGGGCCAGGAACTGCACCAGCGCCTTGGCATCCTGCTCGGCCAGCGCATAGCTGACGTCGCGCTCGCCGCGCAGTTCCACCGTGGCGCACACGCAGCCGTCGGCGGGAATCGGCAGGGCTGGTCCGAAATGCTCGGCCAGATCCCACCACAGGCGGCTGCAGGCTTCGTCGAACGGCTCGCCGCCCGATTTGAGCGACAGCAGCACGGCGTGCGCACCCATTAGCGCGGACAGGGGCGCGACCGCGTCGGCCAGCGGCGTGCCCGCGTAGATGTGCAGCACGGCCTCGTTATCGCAATGCAGGTCCAGCACGATGTCGGCGTCGATGGCCATCCCCAGCAGGATTTTCTTGAGCGCGTCGGCGTCCGTGCTGGGTTGCCACTGGGCCACCGAGGCGCGCGCCTCGGCGCGCACCAGCGCCATGTTGGCGTGCGCATCGCTGCCCAGCTTGCCAGCCAGCGAAACCCTGAGCTCGTCCGCCACGTGCTTGTAGTTGCGGTTGAAGTTGATGCCGGTGGTCAGGTCATAGCGGCCGAACGGCGCGCCGTGGATGGCTTGCGCCAGCCCCAGCGGATTGGCCGAAGGCAGCAGAATGATCTCGCCGCGGATCTGCCCTTCCAGCGCGGTCAGCTCGGCGCGCAGGAACTGCGCCACCAGCATGCCGGGCACTTCGTCGGCATGCAGCGAGGCCTGGATATAGACTTTTTTTCCGGTGCCGGGGGTGCCGAAGTGGTAACTGGTCAGATTGACGCTGACGGCGGTGTCGGGCAGGGATACCCGATGAGTTTGAGCTTGCATGATGGGCAGCGATGGGCAGCATAAGTGAAGATGGTTGCCAGTGTGGCACAAATTACCCGGCCAGAACATGGCGCCGCAATTATTGAATCCAGCGTATTATTTGCCTGCTGGCTACTACTGCAGGCGCACGACTTAATTAACACGAATCGTCAAACCGCACCCCGCTGCGGCGCGACGGCGGATGGGGTGTGGTTGATCGAATCGACTCCCGTTCGTAGATAGAGGAACAGATACCGATGCTGAATATGGCCTGCCGAAGCGCATGGATTTTGATCGTCGCGCTGGTGACCAGCGTGCCCGCACTTGCGCAGGACGCCCCTCAGGACGCCACCACCAAGGATGCCCCGCCCAAGGTGGCCCCGCCGGCCACCGCGCCCACGGCGCCGGCAGCGACCAAGGCCGCGCCGGCCACGCCCAAGGGCTCGCTGGTGATCATCGGCGGCGGCTTGCGCGGCGAGAACGCCCCCGTGTGGGAACGCATCGTGGCGCTGGCCGGTGGTCCGGGCGCCAAGATCGCCGTATTCGGCTCCGCATCGAACAATCCCGCCAAGGCGGCCCAGGCCGACGTCGAGCGGCTCAACGCCTACGGCGCCAACGCCTTCGTGGTGCCGGTGGCAGTACGGCTGGAAGGCAGCGACTACCGCGTGGCCGCCAACGACCCGGCCATCGCCGCGGCGGTGAGCAATGCCGGCGGCGCGTTTTTCGTCGGCGGCGACCAGGCCCGCATCACCGCGGCCCTGCGCAAACCGGACGGCAGCAGCACCCTGGTGCTGGACGCGCTGTGGACCATGTACCGCCACGGCGGCGTGATCGCCGGCACCAGCGCCGGCGCGGCCATGATGAGCAAGACCATGTTCCACAACGTCAGCTCGGTGCTGTCGACCTTGAAGCGCGGCGTGGCCGACGGCATGGAACTGTCGTACGGGCTGGGCTTTATCGGCAACGACGTGTTCGTCGACCAGCATCTGCTGGTGCGCGGGCGCTTCGCGCGCATGCTGCCGGCCATGATCGCCAAGGATTACAAGTACGGCCTGGGGATCGACGAGAACACGGCGATGGTCATTTCGGCCAACCGCGACGTCGAGATCATCGGCTACAAGGGCGCGCTGCTGCTGGACCTGACGGAAGCCAAGACCGAGCCGAGCGGATCGTTCAACGTCAGCAACGTCAAGATCAGCTACCTGGACAACGGCGACCACTACAACCTCAACACCAACACCATGACGCCGTCGCCGGACAAGGCCGGCGGCCAGTTCGACCCCAAGCGCCCGTACTATAAGGGGCCGCTGTTTACGGCGGATATTCTGGGCCATACGGCGGTGGTGGACCTGATGACCAAGCTGATCGACAGCGACCAGACCGACGCCATCGGCATCGCCTTCGGCAGCCCGCGCGACCTGCAGCCGGACCTGGGTTTCGAGTTCCGGTTTTCGCGCGTCAAGGACAGCGTCGGCTACGCCTCGGCCATTTACGATGCCTATTCCGTCTACAAGCTGCGCATGGATGTGCGGCCGATCACCATCCGCCAGCCGTTCTACGACTACAAATAGGCGCTCTGCCTGGGGCGGCACCGGTCAATAGCGGGCTCATCCGATTGTTGACGCCGCCCAACCATTCCAAATTGCAAGCAAACGTAACGACACCCGGACTGCGTGCGATAGCGCACAGACCATGTTGTCGATCAGCCATATTCTGGACTCGTTCCTGGGCGAAACAGCCTAGAACGCTTGATGGAGACTGGACCCGTTCCAGATCGTCCTCAGCAAGCCCACCATTCTTATAATAAGGAACTGCCATGAACAAATTAATCGCCACCCTGATCGCCGGTCTGTTTGCAACTTCGGTTTACGCTCAAACCGCCACGACCACCACCGCTACCCCAGCCGTGACCAAGGCCGTTGCTGAAGCGGACAAAGACATTGCCAAGGCAGAAGCCAAAGAAGCCAAAGTCGATGCCAAGGCAGATGCCAAAGTAACCAAGGCCCAAGCCAAAGCTGCTGAAAAGAAAGCCAAAGCCCACGCCAAGGCTGTCAAAGAGCACGCTGATGCGACCGAAAACGTCGCCAAGGCCGATCCGGAAGACAAGCTGAAAGCAGAAGCCAAAGCCGACAAAAAAGTCGCTGGCGCCAACCTGTCGGCCGAGAAGAAAATGATCAAAGCCGATGCGAAAGCTGAAAAAGTCGCCGTGGAAGCCAGCGCCGACAAGGCTGTTGCCGCTGCCAAGACCGCTGAAGCCAAGGTTGACGCCGCCGCTGACGTGAAAAAAGCCGCTGCTAAGTAATTGCCGATGGTTGTGCCGGCTGAGTGATCGGCTGGTGCAAGCCTGAAGTGAAAAAAGCGCCATCTGCGAGAGCAGAAGGCGCTTTTTTTGCGTCGGCGTAATAGACCGACAGTGACAAGCTTCCACTGCGTGCCCTCGCGAAGGCGAGGGCCCATGGCATCTGCCGTATGAAGCACACTTCGCGACGGCTCCCGGTGCTATGGGTCCCCGCCTTCGAGGGTGTCGCAGAACACGCATTTATTTCAAAACCACTGCCATTTGCTCCGTCATCCCCGCGAAAGCGGGGACCCATGCTGAGCATGCAGCACTATGGAAGCTGGCTCAGCATGGGTTCCCGCATGCGCGGGAATGACGGTATTGAAGTTGGTGGCCTAGAGTTACGTTACCTTTCGCGACACCCTCCTTCGCGGGGACACGATATTTAGGGCTGTGATTAATTCGCCTTCAAGTCCTTGACCTTGACCTTTTGTTCCAGCGCCTTGCCCTTGCGTGCGCGCTTGCCGAAGTGCGCCTGCAGGCCGGACGCCGACAGGCTGATCTCACGCGGCTTGGCGCCAGCCCACGTACCGTGCACCGTCACGCCCTTTTGCGTGATCGGCTGCGCCGCCACCAGCTTTTCCTTCTCATCCAGCTCCATCAGGATCACGCCCCGACCGCCGTTGGTCAGCGTCTTGAGTTCATCCATGCCGAACACCAGCAGCCGGCCCTTTTCTGACAGACACGCCACCGCGCTGGCGCTGGCCGCGATCACCCGCGGCGGCAGCGGCACGTCGCCCGCTTCCAGGGTCAGGAACGATTTGCCGCCCTTGAGCCGGCTGACCATGTCGCCCGCCTTGGACGAGAAGCCATAGCCCATCTGGGTCGACATCAGCAACTGGGTCTGCCCGCTGCCCGCATAGAAATGGTGAATCCGCGCGCCGCCATTCAAGTCCACCAGCGTGGTGATCGGCACGCCATCGCCGCGCGCGCCGGGCAGCGCCGTCACGGGCACCGAATACACTTTGCCGTTGTCGCCAAAGCCCAAGAGCGTGTCGACGGTGCGGCATTCGAACGCGCCATACAGCGCGTCGCCCGCCTTGAAGGTGAACTGGGCCACATCATGCCCGATGCCGGTCCGCGCGCGCACCCAGCCTTTCTCGGAAATGATCACCGTGACCGGCTCGTCGACCACCTTTTGTTCGGCCGTGGCGCGCTGCGCTTCTTCGATCACGGTGCGGCGCGGATCGCCAAACTGCTTGCTGTCCGCCTCGATCTCGCGAATGATCAGGCGTTTCATGGTCGATGGATTTTCCAGGATATCCATCAGCTGGCCGCGCTCCTTGCGCAGCTCCGCCAGTTCCTGCTGAATCTTGATGGTTTCCAGCCGCGCCAGCTGGCGCAGGCGGATCTCCAGAATATCGTCGGCCTGGATCTCGGACAGGCGGAACGCATCCATCAGCGCCGGTTTCGGCTCGTCCGAATTACGGATGATGCGAATCACCTCGTCGATATTGAGCAGGATCGCTTCGCGCCCTTCCAGAATATGGATGCGCGCATCGACCTTGCCCAGCCGGTATTCGGTACGGCGGCGCAGCGTGACGAAGCGGAAGTCGATCCACTCCTGCAAAATCTCGCCCAGCCCCTTTTGACGGGGACGGCCATCGCCGCCGATCATCACCAGGTTGATCGATGCCGACGACTCGAGCGACGTATGCGCCAGCAGCATCAGCATGAATTCGGTCTGGTCCTGGTTCTTCGATTTCGGTTCGAACACCAGGCGCACGGGCGCCGCGCGCCCCGACTCGTCGCGGATGGTGTCGAGCGAACCGAGTATGGTCTGCTTTAAAGCCAGCTGCTCGGGCGACAGGGCCTTTTTACCCAGCTTGATTTTCGGGTTGGTCAGTTCCTCGATCTCTTCCAGCACCTTCTGCGACGAGGTACCCGGCGGCAGTTCCGACACCACCGCCTGCCACTGGCCGCGCGCCAGTTCCTCGATCTTCCAGCGCGCCCGCACTTTCATGGAGCCGCGCCCGGTGGCGTACATCTCGCTGATCTGCGCCGCCGGGGTGATGATCTGGCCGCCGCCCGGAAAATCCGGGCCGGGGATGAAGGCCATCAGTTCGGCGTGGCTGATCTTGGGGTTGCGGATCATCGCCACGGCGGCCTGCGCCACTTCGGTCAGATTGTGCGACGGGATTTCCGTGGCCAGACCCACGGCGATGCCCGAGGCGCCATTGAGCAGCACCATCGGCAACCGCGCCGGCAGCGCCTTGGGCTCCTGGTGTTCGCCGTCGTAGTTCGGCTGGAAGTCCACCGTGCCCTGGTCGATTTCGTCGAGCAGCAGGCGGGCGATTGGACTGAGGCGCGCTTCCGTGTAACGCATGGCCGCGGCGCCGTCACCGTCGCGCGAGCCGAAGTTGCCCTGGCCGTCGATGAGCGGATAGCGCAGCGAGAAGTCCTGCGCCATGCGCACCAGCGCGTCGTAGATCGACTGGTCGCCGTGCGGGTGCAGCTTACCCATCACGTCGCCGACCACGGCGGCCGACTTGCGCGGCTTGGCGGTCGAGCCCAGGCCCAGCGCATCCATCTGGAACAGGATGCGGCGCTGGACCGGCTTCTGGCCGTCGGACACGTCGGGCAGGGCGCGGCCCTTGACGACCGACACGGCGTAGTCCAGGTAGGCACGCTCGGCGAAGGTCGACAGAGTCAGGGTTTCAGCGTCGTCGGGTGCGGCCGCTGCTTGTTCGAATAGATTGGCTTGGGACATAGTTCAGGCAAATGGGTGTTGATGTTCTTTGGCCCGCTGCATGTTACCGATCATGAAGATGGCGATCGCGAACATGAGGACGAGCGTGGTGGTCAGGGGTTGGCGGTCGAACGCCGTCGAGGCGAAACCGGCTTCGGCAATGAGGCCCGAAAACAGCACGGAACCGGCGATGGTGTAAATCGGATTGATACTTGGGCGCGATAGCAGCACGCCTGCCAGCATCCACAGCCACGCGAGTGGCAGGTAGACGGCGACAGGAACGTTGACGACCACGCCCAGCACAAGCAGGGCGGCAGCGCCAGTCAGCCAGGCGGCGCGCAGCACCACGAAGCGGGTGGCGGGGATACCGGCCCAATGGCACAAATCCGAGCCGCCGCGCGTGATCAGTTGCAGCAGACAGACCGAGGCCGTGGTCCACGCCACGATGCCGAACGGCGCCGCGCCGTCGCCATCCATTGTGGAACCCATGGCGATGCCGATGGCCGTGGTCAGGGCAAAACTCAGGGGCGGCAGCACCAGCGAGTTGGCCAGCGTGGCGTTCGCCAGCGCAACCATCAACAGCGTGGTCACAAACACCGTTACTACCGGCGTCGGCGTGACAGTCAGCGCCAGCAGCGACGCCACGGTGAATAACGGGATCCAGCCGAACTGCACGGCAGGGCGATGGCGCCAGTCGTGCAGCAGTGACTGCAGCGGTTGCATGACTTTATTAAACCACGCGCCGCGCGTAGCGGGCGCGATGCCGAACGCGAATGCCGCGCCGCCTGCGAGTGCGACGGCTTGCGCGGCCAGGAAGCTGACGCCCCCATACTCGTCCAGCAGTCCGGCCGGTCCCCATATCAAGATGGCAAGAACCCACAGGCCGACGCCCACACCGGCCGACCAGACCGCCGTCTGCACATAATAGCGCTTGGCCGCCACGCGCTGTTCCCAGGTGGAGAAGACATGCTGGTCCAGCTTAAAGTGCAGCATCTCGGCATGATCCAGGCGAATCACATTGATGAGCTGCTTCATGGACTTGACGAAGTTGCGGTCGTTGGTACGCGGAAAACCCCGGCCCGGCAGGTCGGCCAGCAGCGCCGCCACGGCCGTGTCGGTCTTGGCATGCTCGCAGAAAAAAGCGTAGGACGAACTGGCGCGCAGGCGCGCGATCAGCTGCTGGCCTTGCTCCGGCCGTTCGCGCATGACGAAGGCGATATCGGTGTCCCAGCCGAAGTGTCGGGCAATAATCAGGCGCATGTCGTCCGGGCACTCGGCACTCGCGCAGTATCCGGCGGCGCACAGCTCCACGGCGTCGCGCACTTCCATGTCGACCATCTCGGGGCTGGCCGCCATGCTGTTCAGGCGTTGCACCGGCTGGAAAGCGCCCAGCTTGATGTACTCGAACCAAAGGTGGCGCGCTTGCTCGAGCGGTGTGGGGCCTTCCTGCAGAATCATCCATGCCGGCGCGAACGCGCTTCGGTGGCCTGGGGGGAGCGCGCGGTCAGACGCTGGTGCCGCTTCGGATTGCCGCTGTGGAGCTGGCGCATCGACTGGCTGATATGCGTTGCACTGGTTGGCATCGGCATCGGTGTAAGCACCGGCCTCAGCCGCTTGATCGTCCTCGTCATCGCTGGTGCGCGCATTGCTGGCCACGCGCAGGGCCAGCTCATAGGCGTCGCGCAGCCGCTGGAACGCCACCGGATCGTCGTCCGGACGCGTCACCTTCAGTTGCCTGGCGTAGGCGCGCTTGATGGCGCGCTCGTCGCTGGTGGCGGCGATGCCCAGGATGGTCCACAGGTTCACAGGTAACTGTCCCCTTCGAGACGCTTGATCACTTCACTGAGCGTGTCGCGCGCGCGCCGGCTCTCGACAAGACTCTGCCTATCCAACACGGCCTGAAAGGCGCTGATGTGCTGCGCCAGGTATTCGCGCGCGTCGCCCAGCAGCTGTTCGTAAAGGCGGTCAGCGCGCGCCACCAGGGTGCGGTTTTCCAGCTGGTCGCGCGGATGGATTTTGAGTTCGGCCAGTTCTGTCATGCGCTGCTCGACCTGTTCGGCCGTCATCACGCCGGCGTTTTCGGTGATCAGGAGCTTGTGCTTGTCCTGCGTCGGCAACACCGTGATTTCGCACTCCAGCACGCCGCTCACGTCATACGTGAAGCGCACGTCGGCGCTGATTTCCCCGGCTTTTTTCGGTGCGATGGGAAAGTTCAGCGTGCCCAGATAAATATTGTCCGACACGCGGCGCGCTTCGCCCTGATAGATCTTGACGCTCAGCTCGCTCTGGCCATCGTTGATAGTGGTAATGTTTTCCACCCGCGACACGGGCACGGTCGAATTGCGTTCGATGATGGGCAGGAAGTGGCCCGATTCGAACTGGTTCGGTCCCAGCTGGCGGGCGATGCCGATGCCCAGCGAATACGGCGCCACGTCGGTCATCACCACTTCGTCGAGCGCGGCGTCGCGCATCTTGAGGCCGGCCTGCACGGCCGCGCCAAGCGCGACCGCGTGGTCCGGGTCCAGGTGCACCGATGGAAAGCGGCCGAACATGCGCGCGGCCAGCTTGCGCACCAGCGGCATGCGGGTGGCGCCGCCGGCCAGCACCACGGTATCGAGTTCGGACGCCTTGATGGTGGCGTCGCGCAGGGCCCGTTCGACGGGCGTGCGCAGGCGCAGCATCAGCGGCTCGCACAGTGTGGCCAGCGCATCTTCGTCCAGGTCCCAGGTGAAGTCTTGCTCGTCGCGTCGGAACGTCATGCGGCCGCTGCCGGACGTCGACAGTTCGCGCTTGACCCGTTCGGCTTCGTCGCGCAGGCGCTGGCGCTGGCCGGCGCGCAGCTCTTCGCCATTCATCGCTTTGATCATGCCGCTGCGCACAATGAAGGCATCGGCCATGGCCGTGACAAAGTCCTCGCCGCCGAGGAAATTGTCGCCCGCGGAGGCGCGCACTTCCATGACCCCGTCGAACAGTTCCAGAATCGACACGTCGAAGGTGCCGCCGCCCAGGTCGAAGACAAGGAACTTGGTTTCGCGCTGGGTGTCCTGAATGCCGTAGGCCAGCGCGGCGGCCGTCGGTTCATTCAACAGCCGCTCCACCCGCAGCCCGGCCAGCTGGCCCGCGACGCGGGTGGCTTTACGCTGGGCATCGCTGAAGTAGGCGGGCACGGTGATGATGGCTTCCTCGACCGGCTCGCCCAGCCACGCTTCGGCATCGGCCTTGAGGGCGCGCAGCACCATCGACGACAATTCTTCCGGGCGAAATTTCTCCTTGCCCAGCTGAACCGTCTTTTCGCTGCCCATGTAGCGCTTGAACAATGCCGCCGTCAAATGCGGATGGGTTTGCAGGCGCTGGCGCGCGACCTCGCCGATCAGCACGGTGCCGTCTTCGTCCATGCCGACACAGGAAGGCGTGAGGAATTCCCCCAGCGCATTCGGAATGATGTGCGGCTTGCCGTCGCGCCAGATGGCGACCAGGCTGTTGGTGGTGCCCAGGTCGATGCCAATGATCATGTTAGATGTCTGCCTCGGTTTCGTTGCCGTGCTCTTCGATCCAGGCACGGCGGGCGGCCGCTTCGCCTTTGCCCATCAGCATATTAAAACGCGACGACGAGGCAATGTGATCAAAGTCGCCCAACTTGACGGGCAGCAAGCGGCGCGTGTCGGGATTCATCGTGGTTTCCCACAATTGTTCCGCATTCATCTCGCCCAGCCCCTTGAAGCGCGAGATGCTCCAGGCGCCTTTTTTCAGGCCATCCTTTTGCAGCTTGTCTTCGATGGCGATCAGTTCGCCCGCGTCGAGCGCGTACAGTTTCTGGATCGGCTTCTTGCCGCGCGCGGGCGCGTCGACCCGGTACAGGGGCGGGCGGGCGATGCAGATGTGGCCGTTCGGGAACAGGGCAGGGAAGTGCTTGAAGAACAAGGTCAGCAGCAACACCTGGATGTGCGAGCCGTCCACGTCCGCATCGGACAGGATGCAGATCTTGCCGTAGCGCAGACCGGACAGGTCGGGCGTATCGCCGTAGCTGTGCGGATCGACGCCGATGGCGACCGCAATGTCGTGGATCTCGTTGTTGGCGAACAATCGGTCCTTGTCGGTTTCCCACGAGTTGAGCACCTTGCCGCGCAGCGGCAGGATGGCCTGGAATTCCTTGTCGCGGCCCATCTTGGCCGACCCGCCCGCCGAATCGCCCTCGACCAGGAAGATTTCGTTGCGGGTGATGTCGGTCGACTCGCAATCGGTCAGCTTGCCGGGCAACACAGCCACGCCCGACGACTTCTTCTTTTCCACTTTTTGCAGCGAGCGCTGGCGCGACTGGGCCTGCTTGATGACCAGGTCAGCCAGCTTGCGGCCGTAGTCGACGTGCTGGTTCAGCCACAGTTCCAGCGGCGGGCGCGAAAAGCTCGACACCAGGCGCACGGCGTCGCGCGAGTTGAGGCGTTCCTTGATCTGGCCCTGGAATTGCGGGTCCAGCACCTTGGCCGAGAGCACGAAGGAAGCGCGCGCGAACACGTCTTCCGGCAGCAGCTTGACGCCCTTGGGCAGCAGCGAGTGCATTTCGACAAAGTTCTTGACCGCACCGAACAAGCCGTCGCGCAAGCCCGATTCGTGGGTGCCGCCGTTGGAAGTGGGAATCAGGTTGACGTAGGATTCGCGCACCACGCCGCCGTCTTCGGTCCAGGCCACCACCCATGCGGCGCCTTCGCCTTCGGCAAAGCCGTCGGTTTCGCCGTTGGAATATTGCGCGCCTTCGAACACGGGGATGACCGGGTCGCTGCTGGTGCCTTGCGCCAGCATTTCATTCAGATAACCGCGCAGGCCTTCGTCGTATTTCCAGGTCGTCACGTCGCCCGTGCGGGCATTGGTCAAGGTGACGGTCACGCCCGGCAACAGCACCGCTTTCGAGCGCAGCAAGCGCTGCAGTTCCGGCTGGGAGATGGCGGGAGAGTCGAAATATTTGGGATTTGGCCAGGCGGTCACGCGGGTGCCGCTCTTCTTGCCGTCGCGCGGAGCGGGCATGGAAGTGAGCGGCTCGATCACGTCGCCGTCGGCAAACGCCATCTTGTGCAGGCCGTTGCCGTTGTCTTCCTTGCGCCACACGGTGATTTCCAGCCGCGACGACAGCGCGTTGGTCACCGACACGCCCACGCCGTGCAGGCCGCCCGAGAAGGCATAGGCGCCGCCCGAACCCTTGTCGAACTTGCCGCCCGCATGCAGGCGTGTGAACACGATTTCCACGGTAGGCACGTTTTCTTCCGGGTGCAGTCCAACCGGAATGCCGCGGCCGTCGTCTTCGACCGTGATCGAGCCGTCCACGTTGAGGGTCACGCCGATGTTGCGGCAGTGGCCGCCGAGCGCCTCATCGGAAGCGTTGTCGATGACTTCCTGGATGATGTGCAGCGGGTTTTCGGTCCGCGTGTACATGCCCGGACGTTGTTTGACGGGTTCGAGTCCCTTGAGGACCCGGATGGAAGATTCGCTGTAGTCGGAAGCAGGTTTTTTGGTGGCCATATCTAAATTCTTTATGCGGATGCCTGCGCATTCTATCTTGTCGGACAGAAAATGACGGGGAAATTGCCGGTAATGATACAGTTGGCATGACGCGCTTTTATCCCGTCCGCGCCCATGGCAT
Organism: Janthinobacterium lividum; assembly: GCA_943372275.1. GTDB lineage: Bacteria > Pseudomonadota > Gammaproteobacteria > Burkholderiales > Burkholderiaceae_D > Telluria_A > Telluria_A lividum_A. The sequence continues at coordinate 33,198 of CALRYE020000004.1, read as the reverse complement.
CATCCGGTTTACCGGGGAAGAACCCAGCGCAGGAACGCCTTGTTGCTCATTGCATCATTATCGAAAGCATGGAATATTACTGTATATTTATACAGTTCGGTGGGAACTATTGCACCGATCGCCCTTTCACGGCCCGGCCGCGCGCCTTTCTTTAAGCGTCATTACATATGCATGCACAAAAATACGCGCGAACGGTCCGGCTGATCGGCTTTGCCGCGGACGAACAGTTGCAGATCGCCGATGCCCTGGCGCAGGCGCCCGCGCCGGGGCCGGCGTATTTTTGCCTGCATGCCGACAGTTTGCAAGCGCCGGACATTACCATCGTCAACGGCGACGACCTCGATGCGCTGACGGCTCTGGCCGCCGAACCGGTGGCCAACGCCCTGATCGTCGGGCCGGTCGCCGTCGATTTCGCCCATGCCCATGTGGCGCGGCCCATCGAACCGGACCGCCTGTTCGGCGAACTGGCCACGCTGGCGCGCGCCGCGCCCGTGCCCGCGGCGCCCCCTGAACGGCGCCGTCGTCCGCGGCTCGATCTTGATTTGACCGATCCGGCCGAACACATCGCGCGCCGGCGCGCGCCGCCAGAGGGGGCCGTGCTCATCGTCGACAAGGGCGGTGTGCTGCGCGACCATGTGGCCACCCTGCTCGAATCGTCCCGCCATGCGGTCGAATGGACCGACAGCGCCATGACGGCAGAGCGCCTGTGCGAAGAGACGCCGGTGGCGCTGGTGCTGATCAACACGGCCACGCCCGGCATCGATCCGTACGCCTTGTGCGCGGCCATCAAGACCCAGCCGGAAGGGCGCCGCATCGCCGTCGTGCTCCTGGTCGGGCCGACTTGCACCTACGACGCCGAGCAGGCCCGCGCTGTGGGCGTGCGGGGCATGCTGGACAAGCCGGTGGCCGACCGGCACTTGGTGGGCGCGCTGCAGCGTTTGCTGTCGCTGCCGGCGTAGAGACCGTTCAGCGGTCGGTGCCAGGCACTGTCGGTAGCAATTTTGTTACAAGTTTGAATCGTGCGGCTGGCGGAGCGGGCTATATTTGAGGTGTACAAACCTCCACGCCCACGATGTCCGATAACGAGCCGCCCGACACCCCGCACGCGCCCCGCGTTCCCGACCGACGCGCCGACAACGCGCGCCCCCGTTACCAGAAGGACAGCGACACGCCGCTGGCCCTCGCCAAACGCGTGCTGGCATCGCGCTGGCGCTCCGTGCGCGACAAGATCGGGCGCGACTTCATGCGCCGCACCCTGCGCATCGGCGTGTCCGCGCGCATCTTCCACCCGGAAGCGGGATCGACCGGTCTGCGCAGCAAGAACCTGCAGTATCTGGAGGAATCGATCGCGCAGTGGGTCATGTCGCGCGATGTGCTGGTGTTCATGATTCCTACGGTGAACACCAATGGCCTGCTGCATCCCAGCAATATCACCCTGCGCCATTACGCCAAGCATCTGGACGGACTGGTGTTGCAGGGCGGGGCGGATGTGTCGCCGCAAACCTATTCGGAAGCTCCCACGCGGCCGGAGTGGAACGGCGACCGCGCGCGCGATGTGTACGAGCTGGAGCTGCTGCATGAGTTTGTCGATGCCGGCAAACCGGTACTTGGGATATGCAGGGGCTGCCAGCTGATCAATGTGGCGTTCGGCGGAACCTTGTATCAGGACGTGGCGACCAACGTGCCGGAGGCGCTGGCGCACGTGCACAGCGATTACGATGCGCACCGGCATGCGGTACATTTCCCGAAGGGATCGTCGCTGGGGCGTATGTTTCCCAACATCGATCGAGCGGTGGTCAACTCGATTCACCACCAGGCCGTCAAGGATCTCGGGCGCGATATCCAGATCGAGGCGATGTCCGATCCGGATGGGATCATCGAGGCGATCCGCTACCTGCGGGCGGACTTTGTGATGGGGCTGCAATGGCACCCGGAATTTCACCGGGCGGGTGGGGTGGATTTGCTGGACTGTACGCCGATTCTGGATGAGTTTTTACGGTCTGCGCGCGAGACGCGGTTTTGAATGGGTTATCAAGATTCTGCTAAGCGCGCGACCTTGTCGCTCCAGTGCAGTCAGTGCGGCAGGACCTCATAGTATTTTTTAGGAACGGCGTAGTTCGCCTCGTAGCTGAACAGGCGAATGCGTTATCCGGTCAGTGATACTTGTTTCGATGTATCGGCATTACTGGCGTTTTTTTCTCGTCCGCAAAGGCCGGTCTTCGGCATAGGATGCATGGGTGTGCAGGGCCAATAGCTTACGAGATAGACCATCACCTGATGGTCGCCATGGAAGATGATCTGCAGGTCAGCGGAGTCTTTGTATTCAGGGACTGGCGCCAAGGTTTTGAACCATCGACCATCGCTTTCCCATTTGACGTTCACTACCAAGTCAGACCGCCATTTCCTCGGTAACATTACACAACAGATGCCGCTGCCTCCCCCCGAGTGCGCGTCGCTGTTGCCGCCCCATTTATCGTTAATGTAAAGATTGTCGACTGCCACGTCGGTAAAGTTATACGGCGCAATTGCTGCGATCATGAGCTTGCTTTGTTGATACTCGTGGTAGGCATCGGGTACGGTTGCGCCCAAGCCAGCCAAGCACAACACCAACACTATCACCTTCATCATTGACCGCTTGCACAGTATATTTTGCATGTTTGCTTACTGAGGAGATTGTGCAGAACGAGAGTGAAATCTGGTAAGCATGCACAAGCTCTGCCATACAGTTAACGAAATGGGTCCAGTGGAGCCCCATAAAAATGTTCAATTTCTGGAGTTATTTTCTTCACGTCCAAGGACTCAACTACATCGCATAGTCCGATCTAATGCGTCGATTACAGCATCGGGTTCAGCGTTGATCACTAACGCAGCCCTCACCCCCGCCTCCGCGTGCCTGTCCTGGGTCGAAATCTTCTGAAGCGTCGTACTGCCACCCTTTCCATTGCTAGAGCCAAAGAAAAGCGGCTATAGATTTGATCTAAAGCCGACCGGGTCGCAGATCACATCGTCCGGCTTGGGGAACACGGTCGTCAATCATCGCCCTTGAAGATTTTGCGGTATTTCATGATACCCAAGCCGTTAAGCCAAAATTCATTGGTTGTCTGGGTCCAGCCGCCCATTTCGATAAAGCCGGCCATGGAATCATGGATGTGGTGGCCGTAAAAAGTCTCGATCTCCGGCGTCAGGCGCTTGATATCGAAGTTTTCGACTAAATCGCATAGCGCAGCGGCGCGAAGGTCCAGCTCGTTCTGAGGTTTGGTTCCTATCAGGGAAAGCCGCTTTCGTTCGGATCGTACAGCATCGGCCGCAACATGCGCCTCGGAGGTAGGCGCCACAGCGTAGCTAAACATAGCGCTGAGGCGCCGGTTGATCGTCCCGGAGGTAAAGCGCAGGTATGCCTGATGTTTCGGCTTAGCACGGCGATAAAAGGGCATCAGGTCAACGCGGTTGCGATATTTGTACCTGTAGCTTAGATACATGCTCATGTGCTTTCTGTGCAGCGATTCGACCGAACCTTGCCCGAAGTTTGTCGCCTGCACGTAGGCATTGAAATCCTTCACGGTTGCTGCCGATGCGATGAAATCGGCGCGAGTGACTGCGTCGAGCCTTCCCCAAGGCGTCATCGGTGCCCCGGCTAGCCGGGCATCGTTGTACATTTGCGCGCCCGGAATAACGCAAATTCCCTCGTTGGCGGCCGGTGCAATGCCCAGGTCATTGGGAGCATAGCCACCTCCCAAGTCTGAATGCGAGCCTGGATACATCACCTCTCTTGCATTTGCAGGGTAAGTGTTTTTATCACGCACTGAATCGAGGGGAAATGCTGCCCGAACCTCATGGCCGGCCACGAAGTGCACGCATTGTTCAACGGCCGGGTGGATGGTCATGTTGTTGTCGGCCCATGACTGGTGACCTTCCACGGTCGCGTTGGCTAAAGAATTGGGAATGCCAACAGAAGCGACGGTATCGAATATGCCCAAAAATCCTACTCGGATCGGGATACCGGCGAATAGCCAGACACCGTTCTCGGACTCACATACTTCAAACAGCCAGTTGCAAAACGCCCGCGCCTCAGCGGCACCACGGGAAAATCCGTACACGGTCAAATTAATCAGTTCAATGTGCGGTTTTTTTCCTTTGATGGACGCTTTCAACTGGCCTTGCCAATGCCGCAATGCACTTCTGCGAATTGCCGGGGGAGTGAAACTCGAAGCCAGTCTTCTGGCAAACTCTGCGGCCTTGTTGTCGTCGAACAGGAGTTCGTTGAGCACATAGAATTTCGGGGCGTTTAACAGTTGCGTAAAGGCCCAAATAATTCGGCTTTCGCCGTTCCATGCAAAGGCGCCCCCTGCCATGCTGCCTAAAAAATCGTCGACCAAAGGAAACGGCGTGCCCACCCCAGGCACGTAATACGCAAACCTGCCCTCGTCGGCATTCTTCTCGTGAGCGCGGAACAGTTTGACCACATTGCTGTGTTTGCGACTTGCCGGTGCGAGCTTGGTAAAGTCTTCGTTCATGTTGTTGCCGGTGCCATCGAAAAAAATACCGACATCGACTTGTCCCGAACAGGCGGGTTTGGTACTTTTTGCGAGCGTGCAGTTCACTGCCTTTGCGCGCTGCAGAAGCTCCTGTTTGCTCAGCGCGCGGGCGCCCTGGAACGGTGCTGGCGATATTGTTGCCATGACTACTTCCTCGGGTTGGGAAATGGATAGTTGGGGTGGCGGTAACCCAGGTTGGTCACCAAGACCTTGACCGTACCGTCGGGGTAAAAATGAACCGCAAAAATGCCCGTTTCATCGCTTTTGTAGCGGGGAATGGCGACGACCGCTTCGTGCCATTTTGCCGGGTCGCGTTCATCCTCCGTCCACTGCACCTTGGCAGTCAGCCCGGCGCGCCACTGGCGCGGTACGCCAATACAGCAGACAAATGCGCCGCCCCCGCCATTTGGGGGAAGATTGGCCGCGTCGTAGCCATTGACTATAAATGTCGAAATGGGCTGGCTCGTATAGTTCATTCCCACGATAGACGGCATGGCGGTCTCTTCTGCGCAGCTGCTCAGGAATGTACACAGCACGACTGCTGAAGCAATACGCAGCGGGATTTTCATCAACATCTGGTGAACACTTTCCATCAAAGTTGGTCGTTCGTCTGGATGCCAGCCGTCTCGGCCGCTCATGCCATCAGCTCGTCTCATTAGCAAACTCCACTATCGCCTTGATCAGGTTGCCGCGCTCCCATGACGGTCCAGTAATCAGGCTGAGGAATCGAGGTTCTGCCAGCGCGTCAACTCCTGACACGATGGTATAGGTAGCGATCGCAACGATGTCAGGAAATGCGATAACTCCGTGAGTGCCCGCAAACAGGCACGCCTCGGCAACCAAGTCATAGAATTCTGCATGGCCATGTTCTGGCAGGATGTCCGGATTGCTGCGTTCCAGGGCGTTGATGACGGCATCCGGCTCGGCTGCACTGACCAGCGCTGCAAGTTCCGCGTTGGACAGTTCGAATCTGCCGGCCAACGTCTCATGGTCGCCGTTGATGGCCACCTGCTTGACCGAGCCATCGCGGTCGATATAGGCCCAGTTCTGTATCGAGCGAGTGATCCCGCGCCAAACGGTGGGCCGCAGGTTGACAGCGATCGATGGTAGAACGCGCGTGTCGGCGAACCGTAGAATGTAACTGTCCTTGTCGGATGTGGCCGCACTCGCATACTGACGGAAGTTCTGGTTAAGTGCGGCCGCCGAGACTTCGCTTCCAATAAAGCTGAGCATGGGACGATGACCGCGATGGCGTACCAGCGCGACGATCTGCGCCAGAAGGGTTGAGGAGTCGCTGGTTTCTAAAGCGACCAGATAGGGCGAGGCCGCCAGCAAGGAGTCGTACTCATCCGACGCATAGGTCCATTCGCGATGATCAAACCCTGCTAACGGTTTTCCGCGGTAATCAAACGCGCCGTCCACGAGCGCGTACCAAGACAGTGCAGGACCTTGACCGATCAAGCCGACGATTTGCGCTGCCACCTGCGCTGCTTTGGGAATGTCGGATGCAAAATACACTGGTCTCCTCTCTAATGCTTATTCTATTTGACGGCTAATGCACTGCCTGACTTTAACGCCATCAGCAGGCAGTCAAGACAGATATCGCGGGGCAATTTGGGTAGCGGCATCTCAAGCCGCTCCGGGCCCAGAAAGCTTTTTTTGCCGGCATGGACGGTAATCTTCCCCGGGCACTGCACCGTAATATCGCCGCCGGCGATCGTTATATTTGCCCCGCCCGCCGTCGAAAGAGTGATGCTTTTTGCAGCGGCCCAGTCAACGTGGGCATTGGCGCTGATGATATTGACCATATCCCGCGCTTGGATCGAGAGCGAGTTTCCTTGTGCCTGCAGGTCGATACCACCCTGTGCGGCGATCATCTGCACTCCGTCGCCCGCGCCACCTGGCGTAACCACGCCGCCTAACAGTCCGATTGCCTGGCCCGAGTGCAACCGCATCTGGCCGGCGCTCACAAACTGGCTATCCTCGCCACTCATTAAGATAGTAGTTTCCTCTGCAGCGAGCTGGAAGGACTGCCCTGCACTTACACCCAGCCCAGCTTGCGCTGCGACAACGAGGAGCGGATCCGTTACATGGGGAACCTTGCCCTGGGCTGGTAAGCCCGCCTTCTGCTCCGCGTCCGCTTTTGCTGCATCGAGCCCGTCGGTACTGAGCATACCCGACAAGGCAGCAAGCGTTGCTGCCAGTGGCGCTGCCGCAGCGTCGAGCTTGCTGGCCGTGCCCGCTTCTACTCCAAGATGACCCGCCAACCCCACTGTCTGATGAGTAACCGCCGACTGGCTGAACGTCTCGCCCAGCTTGACCGCCTGCTTCATCAACGCAATCCCAGCCGAATTGTCCCCAGCAGGATCCCGTGCGCCCGCGCCATGCTGCATCTTGTAACTCGACACCAGCAAACCAGCCCCGGCGCGCACGCTGCCGTACGCATCGGTGCGCAGCTCCGCACCCTGACCGCGAAAACTGCCCCGGTAGTTATCGGTGTTGTGCACCAGATGCCCCAGCGTCAACTCTGTGGCCGCATGGGTACTCCTGAGCTGCACCCGGCCCTGGCTGTCGGTATCGTCAAACAGCAACTGGTTGTAGCCGCTGGCGCCAAATTCCTTGCTGCGTACGCCCCACTGGGCCGACGTATTGCGATGGCCGGCCGTATCGGCCGAAGCGCCATGCCACAGCGGACTATTGCCGCTGGCGACATTGCCCTGACCCGATGCCGCATGGTCATGCGCCGCCTTGAACGGCGTGGTCTCGGTGCCACTGGCCGCTTTCCCGCCCGGGGTAGGAGCCGAACCACCTTCGCCCTGGCCGTTGTACAGCGCGCCAATGATAATCGGCCGGTCGATATCGTTCTCAATGAACTGCACCAGCACTTCCATGCCGATGCGCGGCAGGAACTGGCTGCCCATGCCGCCGCCCGCCGAACGCTGCGCCACGCGTACCCAGCAGCCGCCATTGTCGGCAGGATCTTGCCAGTGAAAGCGGATGCGTACTCGGCCCAGCGCATCGCAATACAGTTCATCCGCGCCGTTGGCTTCGGTGTCGCCGTTGGCGCCGACCACCAGCGCGCTCTGGCTGCCCATGGCCGTGGGGCGGTGGTGGCTGCGCTCCTTGCCGTCGCTGTCGATGTGCAACGGCCGCCACGGCGTGGTGGCAACAATCGCGTCGAACCAGTTGGCGTAGCCGCTGGCTCTGGCCTGGGCAAGGGCACGTTCGAGATACTCGCCATCCGCCTGAGGCAGCGTTTCCTCCAACAATTCAGGAATCGGTCCGAACAATTCCGCCAGCGCCTGACTCGCCGGCGCGGGCAGGTTGTTGATCCCCACGCTGCGCACCCGCAAGACGGTGTAGCTGGGCGTTGCGCCATCGCGCGCAAACGGACCGTTCAGCAGCGCAAAGCACGTGCCCGCCCGCAAGGTTCGCACCGTCGAGCGCATGGTCCAGCGGGCCGAGCGGGCTTCCCGCGCCTCCGCGTACATCACGGCATACCGCTGCGCCTGGCTGGCATTGGTGAACGCATATTGACCGGGCGCTTCGAAGTATTCCAGCACAGGCAGGTTCTTGCTGCCATGTTGCCGGGTCGGCACGCTGGCCTGGATGATTTTCTTGGATTTATAGTCGTAGCTGAGCAGGCTGCTGTGCGACGACATCAAACTGCGGCCGGTGGACAGCGATTGCACCGAGTCACTGGTCTCAGCCGAACGGGCGCCGTGGTAACGAATCCCGCCGGCCGCCCCGCTGCTGGGGTCCTCGGGAATGGCGGACAGCTGCGTGCTGTCGGCAAACAGCACCACGCAATGGCTGTCCCCGCTATCCTCCACGCGCCATGCCAGCCCCTCTTCGGTAAGCAGGCGCTTGACGAAGTCGTAATCGGATTCGCGGTACTGGCAGCAGTAGCTGCGTGGCGGCGATTCGCCCATGAACGGGCCGACGTCGTCGCTCCAGCGCCATTGCGCATGCTCGTACCCCTGCAGCACGGAATCGACGATCTCGATAATGCTCTTGTTTTCCCAGACCCGGCTGTTGCGCACCTGGGTCAGCTGCGCCAGCCACGGCGACAGGCGCAGCCGGTAGCGCGCCAGCCCTCCATTGCTGCCCAGCGAAGCGGCGCGGGTGACGACGCCCTGAAACCCGGTGCGGCTGCGGTCGGCCAGGCTGATCCCTAGTGTGGCTTGCTTGCCCAGCAGCGACATCAGGTCGACATGGGCGCTGGTCGACAGTACGATCACGTCGCGGTGCCCCAGTTCCTGCACGCCATCTTCCGCCGCAAACGCTTCGACCAGCAGGGTGCTCGCCGGGTCGGCATTGGCTATCGTCAGCTCGTACAGACGGCTGGTGCTGGTAAAGGTCAGCAGGGCATCGCGTACCTGGTCTATCAGCGGTGATCTCATGGAGTGTCGTGTCGGCGTTGTGCGCAGGAAAACTCCATCTTAAATCATTTTTCGTAATGTAGACTTTATTGCAAGTGCGCGCCACGCAGCCTTGTCCTACTTGCCTCCCCGAAAGCGCCCGATCGCCGCATTCACCATGCCTTCCACGCTGCCCTGATTGTCGAACTCGCGCCGCAGATAACCCGAGTCGCTCAGATCCTGCGCCGCCGTGCGCAAGTGGCGCAGCGCCTGCAAGCTGCCCAGCGCCTCGCCGTGCGGCTCCATCAGTTTCAAGGTGGCCAGAATATCGTCCCGGATCGACACGGTCTGATAGGTTTTTGGATGGGTGATGGCGCCATCCAGCCCGAAGCGGCACGCCTGGAAGCGGTTGTAGTTGTACACGAGGTAGTCGTCTTCCACCGGCGGCTCCTCGCGCCGTTCCAGCAGATGGCGGCACAGCGCCTGCAGATAGCCGGCCAGCGCGGCGGCCCGCTCCACCGTCAGCGGCGTGTCGCATACGCGCAGTTCGATGGTGCCATACTCGGGTTTGGGCCGCACATCCCAATAAAAATCTTTCATGCTGCGGATGATGCCGGTGCCTTCCATCTTGGCAAAGTAGACGTTGGCAAAGTCGTCCCAGCTGAGGGTGAACGGCGCGCGTCCGCTCATCGGAAACGCAAACACCGAGTTCAGCCGCGCCGAATCGAACAGGCTGTCGTGGCCCTGCACGAACGGCGACGACGCCGACAGGGCAATGAAGTGGGGGATGTAGCGGTTCAGCGAATGCAGCAGGAACATGGCGTCGTCGCCGGAGGCGCAGCCGATGTGCACGTGCTGGCCGAACACGGTGAACTGCTTGGCCAGGTAGCCGTACAGCGACGACAGTTCGCGGAAGCGCTCCTTGGGGAAAATTTTCTGGTCCGACCAGTGCTGGAACGGGTGGGTGCCGCCGCCGGACAAACCGATATTAAGCTGGTCGGCCGCCGCCACCAGCGTATTGCGGATATCCAGCAACTCGGCCAGCAGGGGCAAGTACGAAGAATGCACGCTCGAATTAATCTCGATCATGCTCTCGGTGATTTCCGGCGTGACGTTGCCGGGGAAGGGCTTGCGCGCCAGCAGGTGCAGCAAGTCGGGGCTGGCCGCCGTCAGATTAAAATCCGACAGGCTGACCAGCTGCAATTCCAGTTCGACGCCGAAGGTGAGCGCCTTCGAGGTGGCAAATGGTTCCAGTGCCATGTCAGCTCTCCGCAGTTTCGCGCGCCCACACGAGGGCGCGCTGGATGATGATCGGTCCGAACACTTCCAGCAGCATCGTCACGGCGGCCATGGCTTGCAGCTCGTCGGCCACGTCCACTCCGCGCATGCGCGCATGCTCGAGCAGCAAGATGACGAACACGGACATGGGCGCCAGCGCCAGTCCCGTGAGCACGCCTTTGCGCCAAGAAATGCCGGACAGATGGGCGAACGCCGTCACGCTGGCCGTCTTGGTAATGACGCGCACGACCAGCAAGGTGACGGCCAGTCCGGCGCCGGCCACCACCAGCTTCCAGTCCAGCGTGGAGGCGGCAAAGACGAACAGCAGCACCGTGAGCACTTCGCCCAGCGCGCCGAAGTTGCGTTCGGCCTGGCTGAAGGCGATGCGCCGGTGGCGCGCCGTCAGCCCGAACGCCAAGGTGGCGACCACGGGCGAGAGCTGGGCCGTGTACGTCACCGACACCAGCAGGATGACCGCCAGCGCAAAGCCGACGGTGGCGTCTTTCGACAGGTTGCCCAGCTGGCGCAGGATGGCCGGCACCACCAGGCCGAATACGGCGCCGGCGGCGGCCGACATGGCCAGCGCCACCAGGCTGTTGAGGGCGGCATCGGCCACGTCGTCGGAACTGTGGAAGATCCAGAAGCCGATCACCACGTTAAAGGCGAACACGGACATCACGCAATTGAGGGCCGACAAATGCATCACCCGTTCCGTGACCTGGCCGGAGCTGCGCATCTCGTTGATGACGCGCACCACCGTGGCGGGCGAAGTGGACATGGCCAGCGAGGCGAGCATCAGCGCCGTCATGACGGAAGTGTCGAAGGCCACCGCCACCAGATAGGTGGCCACGAACGTGGTCAGCGCTTCGAGCAGCGAGGCGGCGCCCAGCCAGGGGTTGGTGCGCAGCCAGCGCAGGTTGATCCGGTAGCCCAGTTCGAACAGGATCAGGCCGAAGGCAATGTCGGCCATGACCAGAGCCGGGCCCTCGCCGGGCGCGGGCAGCACGCCCAGTTGCGTGCCGGCCAGCGCGAAGCCGACCAGGCCATAAAAACTGATGCGGGGCAGGCCTGTCAGGCGCTGGCCAATCTCTCCGGCCAGCCAGGCAATGCAGATTGCCACGGGCCAGGAGAGGTTGGCCAGGATCGTAAGCAGGTCGGTCATGGACATCCTTTATCGAATCGCTCCACCTTGCAAGCGAGGCATAATTGTAAAAGAGGCCAGATTCTACAAGACACAAAGGCGCGCACGATTGCCGTCGCGCAGGCTTACCTTTGGTATACCAGCCAACGATGACAGACGCGTGTCAGGGCTTATTTGCTGAGCAGGCGCATGGCCCGCTCCAGGCCATCAATCGTGAGCGGGAACATGCGATTGTTCACGATTTGCTTGATAATCGAAATCGACTGGCGGTATTGCCAGACGCCTTCCGGCTCGGGATTGAGCCAGATAAACTTCGGGAACGCCTGGCAGAAGCGCGCCAGCCATTCGGCCCCGGCTTCTTCATTGTTGTATTCGACCGAGCCGCCCGGTTGGACCACTTCGTACGGGCTCATGGTGGCGTCGCCCACGAAAATCAGCTTGGTGTCCGCCGGATATTTGCGCAGCACATCCCAGGTCGGGAAACGCTCGGCGTTGCGGCGCCGATTGTTTTTCCACAGGTAATCGTAAACACAGTTGTGGAAGTAAAAGAATTCCATGTGCTTGAACTCGTTCTTGGCGGCCGAGAACAATTCTTCCGTGCGCTCGATGTGGTCGTCCATGCTGCCGCCCACGTCGAGCAGCATCAGCACCTTGATCTTGTTGCGCCGCTCGGGCTGCATCTTGATGTCGAGGTAACCGGCGTTGTTGGCGGTGGCGCGGATGGTGGCGTCCAGCGCCAGTTCATCCTCGGCGCCCTCGCGGGCAAACTTGCGCAGGCGCCGCAGCGCCACCTTGATGTTGCGCGTGCCAAGTTCCCGTTCGGCATCGTAGTCCTTGAAGGCGCGCTGCTCCCACACCTTGACGGCAGTGCGGTTGCGCCCCGCGCCGCCGATACGGATGCCTTCCGGATTGGTGCCGCCGTGGCCGAACGGCGAGGTGCCGCCCGTGCCGATCCACTTGTTGCCGCCTTCATGGCGTTCCTTCTGTTCCTTCAGCAACTCGTTCAAGCGATCCATCAGTTTGTCGTAGCCGAATTTTTCCAGCTGGGCTTTTTGCTCGGCCGTCAGTTCGCGCTCCATGCGCTTGATCAGCCAGTCCAGCGGAATGGCGGCATTGGTGTCAAAGGCCGCGTTGATACCCTTAAAATACTGGGCGAAGGCGCGGTCGAACTTGTCGTAATGGGCTTCGTCTTTGACCAGCGACAGGCGCGCCAGGTAATAGAAGTCGTCCATGGAACTGGTGATGACTTGCCGGTCCAGCGCTTCGAGCAAGGTCAAAAATTCCTTGATCGTGACGGGAACCTTGGCGTCCTTGAGTGTGAAGAAAAAGTCGATCAGCATGTCTGGTCTCTCAGGCGTCGTTGCGCGGCGCGGTCGTTCGCCCCGTCAGGCGCGCCGTCAGTCGTTCCTTGACCTCCGGCCATTCGGCGCGCAGCATGCTGTAGAACACCGCATCGCGCACGGACCCGTCGCGGCGCAGGCCGAAGTGGCGCAAGGTGCCGTCTTTTTTCGCGCCCAGCCGTTCGATGGCCGCCTGCGAGGCAAAGTTCAGACAATCGGTCCGCCAGCCCACCACCGCGCAGCCCAGCGTGTCGAACGCGTGGGTCAGCAGCAATAGCTTGCAGGTAGTGTTGACATGGCTGCGCTGGCGGCTGCCCGCATACCAGGTCCAGCCGATCTCGACCCGGTCCCACTCCGGCACGATGTCGTGGTAGCTGGTGCTGCCTATCACAGCGCCGCTGGCCATGTCGATGACGGCAAATGGCTGGCGGTTGGCCGTGGCCAGTGCGCGTTCGATATAACCCTGCACATCGTCCGGATCGGGCACGGAGGTGACTGTCAGCTTCCACAGTTCGCCATCGCGGGCGGCCGCCAGCAAGCCGTTCGCGTGGTGCAAGGCCAGCGGTTCGAGCCGCACGCCATTGCCTTCCAGGATGACCGGGGCGACGCAAATCATCAGCGGTTGGTCCGCGACATGTAGACCAGGCGCTCGAACAGGTGCACGTCCTGCTCGTTTTTCAGCAGCGCCCCATGCAGGGGCGGCACCACCGACTTGGCATCCTGGCTGCGCAGCGCTTCCGGCGGGATATCTTCGGCCAGCAAGAGTTTCAGCCAGTCGAGGAATTCCGACGTCGACGGTTTCTTCTTCAGTCCCGGCACGTCGCGCACTTCGTAGAAGCTTTGCAGCGCCTGCGCCAGCAACTCCTGCTTCAGGGTGGGGTAGTGGACCTTGACGATCTGCTCCATCGTGTCGCGGTCGGGGAACTTAATGTAGTGGAAGAAGCAGCGGCGCAGGAAGGCGTCCGGCAATTCCTTCTCGTTATTGGAGGTGATGATCACCAGCGGGCGGTGCTTGGCCACGACCATCTCGCGCGTTTCGTAGACGTAAAACTCCATCCGGTCCAGCTCGCGCAGCAGATCATTGGGGAACTCGATGTCGGCCTTGTCGATCTCGTCGATCAGCAGCACGACCGGTTCGGGCGCCGTGAAAGCTTGCCACAGCACGCCCCTGACGATGTAGTTGTGGATGTCGCGCACCCGCTCGTCGCCCAGCTGCGAATCGCGCAAACGCGACACGGCGTCGTATTCATACAGTCCCTGCTGGGCCTTGGTGGTCGACTTGATGTGCCACTGCATCAGCGGCATGTTCAGGGCCGCGGCCACTTCCTCGGCCAGCATGGTCTTGCCGGTGCCCGGCTCGCCCTTGATCAGCAGCGGGCGCTGCAGGGTGAGGGCGGCGTTGACGGCCAGTTTCAGGTCGGCGGTGGCGACATAGCTGTCGGAACCCTGGAAGCGGTGGCTGGGAGTGGCGGACATGGGCTGTGATGGCGGAAGTTGCGTGATGTTTGAGTATATGCCAGAACCGTGGAGGACGATGCGTACGGACTACGCCACGCGGCGGAAGTGGACGACATACTCTACTTGGGTTAAACTCGCACGTTGATAGTGCAGAAAGTTTCTTGAGAGGTTGAATTCGAGTCCATTCGAGTCCTTCTGCACCTGCGGTACCCGATGACCTCTTACCCTCGCCACCATGAAAAAACTTTCCGCACTTCTCGTGCTTGCCTGCGTCGCTAACCTGTCCGTCGCTGCGGATGCGGTCGTCGGCTCGGCCAAGTCTGCCAAGGTTGAGCAATGTATCGGCTGCCACGGCATTCCCGGCTATAAAGCGACCTTCCCCGAAGTCTACCCCGTGCCTATGCTGGGCGGACAGTCGGCCAAGTACATCGAGAATGCGTTGAACGCCTATAAAAAAGGCGAGCGCAAGCATCCGTCGATGCGCGGCGTGGCAATGACGCTGACCGACAAGGACATCGCCGACGTGGCGGCCTATTACGCCGAGCAGAAGAAATAAGGACTGATTCATGAAAAAACTGATTACTGCCCTGTTGTTCGGCGCCGTCTCCCTGAGTGCCACCGCTGGCGGCAACGTCGCCAATGGCGAACAGCTGGCCAAGAAGTACAACTGCGCGTCGTGCCATGGCGCCGACTATAACAAGCCGATCGATCCGAGCTATCCGAAGCTGGCTGGCCAGCACGCCGCGTACCTGGAGCATGCGCTGGTCGCCTACAAGCGCGGCGAAGGCGCCAACGGCCGCAACAATCCGATCATGGCCGGTCAGGTCAAGCCGCTGTCGAACAAGGACATGGCCGATATCGCCGCGTATCTGCACAGCCTGCCGGGCACGCTGGTGGTGCGCCGCTGATCTGCCGCTGATTTGCCGCTGCTCGCAGTTGGCTGAAGTAAAAAATCCTCCCTGACTGCCTGGTCCCGGAGGATTTTTTGTATGTGCGCGGTGATTGTTCGCGTAACGCAGAGTCACCATAATAAGTTGGCCTCAAATCCGTTCCCTCGCGCGTCTGGGCGGCCCCGCGATGGCCCATAGCACGTATGCGCAGAGGTACTATGGGCCCTCGCCTCGCGCGAGGGCGACGGTATTTGAGCTAACTTTTAACTGGCCCGCTTGCGCACGCATTCCACATAGGTGGCCGTGTCGGGTGGCGTGCTGTTGCGCTGCGACGTCCAGATCATCTCGCCCAGGCATTCCATGATCTGGTGATGCGCATCGTGCGCGCCTAGCCGCTGGGTCAGCGCAGTGCAGGCCGCACGGATGCCCGGCGGCTGGTCGATCGACACCTGCTCGGCAATCGACAAATGCATTGACAGATGCAAAAACGGATTCGGCTCGCCGCCGCCGACCGAATAATCGCGCGCCAGCGCCGCATCGACGTCGTTCAACACATCGGCATATTCCGGATGATGGACGATCCAGTCGGCAGCGATGGCATCCATGGGGCTGAGAATTTCGCCGGCGCGCTGTTTGCGGTAGGCTTCGCAGAAGAAGCGGCGGACGTCGTCGGAAGAGGGGGTGAACATGGGGCGGCCATCGGCAAAAGCGGAACAGACGCCATTGTACTGCGCGGCCCGCGCCGGCGTTGCGGAGCAAAAAAAAGCGGCATCCGAAGATGCCGCCATGGTCGCTGTGTCTTGATGACACGTCACTCTTTATCAGGCACTAACACCAGTTGCGGTTCAGTCTGCCGGTCCGGCAGCGGATTTTGCAACTGATCCTGCTGCTGCCCCGGCAACTGACTCGGTAACTGCCCCTGCAGCGGATCATGCAACTGATCCGGCAGCGGACCGCTGCGCCGCTCGCTGCGCCGATCCGACAGCTGCTCGGCCACCGGTCTGGTTTCCTGCTCGGCGCTGGTCTGGCGCGGCGCGTGCGGCTGACGCAGGTAACGGGCCGTGTGGCGCCGCTCGTGCGTGTGGCCGCCGCTGGCCGGCCAGGTCAGGAACCGTGACAGTTCCTGCAGCGCACGCTGGTAGACGTCGCGCTTGAACTCGATGACCACGTCCAGCGGCACCCAGTACTCGTGCCAGCGCCAGGCGTCGAACTCCGGATGGTCCGTCAGACGTAAGTTGACGTCATTGTCGCGCGCACACATACGCAGCAGAAACCAGATCTGTTTTTGACCCCGATAATGACCCCGAATCTCCCGTTTGATGAAATGATCCGGTACTTCGTAACGCAGCCAGTCGCGCGTGCGGCCGACGATCTTTACATGTTCCTGACGCAAGCCGATTTCTTCTTCCAGCTCGCGGTACATCGCCTGTTCCGGTGTTTCTCCATATTTAATGCCCCCTTGCGGGAACTGCCACGAGTGCTCGCGCACCCGCTTGCCCCACCACACCTCGTTATGGGCGTTGAGCAGGATGATGCCGACGTTGGGGCGGAACCCCTCTCGATCGAGCATAGTGCACCTCGAAACTTTCTGCCGGCGTCGCGCGCCTTCTTACATATTTACCCACAAAATCTGGCGCCCACCGGGCTTTCGGCGAACGAAAACGGCGGGAACCGCATCAAACGGGCGCATTTGCATAAAGATTGGACGCATCTGCCAGCTAATCCTTTAAAATTAGGTTGATTATAACCCTCTCTTTTTAAAAAGAATTCATCGATATGCGTGCCTCCCGTTTTTTTATTTCAACTTTAAAAGAAGCGCCATCCGACGCCGAAATCGTCAGCCATCAGCTGATGATGCGCGCCGGGATGATCAAACGTCTGGGTTCGGGCATCTATACGTATATGCCCACCGGCCTGCGCGTGATTCGTAAAGTCGAAGGCATCATTCGTGACGAAATGAACAAAGCGGGCGCCGTCGAAATGCTCATGCCGCTGGTCCAGCCGGCCGAGTTGTGGCAGGAGACGGGCCGCTGGGAAAAGTTCGGTCCTGAAATGATGCGCCTGAAGGATCGCCATGGCCGCGACTACGTGTTCCAGCCGACCTCCGAAGAAGCCATCACCGACGTGGCGCGCGCCGAGATCAAGTCGTACCGCCAGCTGCCGCTGAACTTCTACCACATCCAGACCAAGTTCCGCGACGAGCGCCGTCCCCGTTTCGGCCTGATGCGCGGGCGCGAATTCACCATGAAGGACGCCTACTCGTTCGACCGCGACCAGGCCGGTCTGGAAGCGTCCTACAAGATCATGTTCGATGCCTACTCGGCCATCTTCACCCGCTTCGGCCTGAAGTTCCGCGCCGTGGCTGCCGACAACGGCGCCATCGGCGGATCCGGTTCGCACGAATTCCACGTCATCGCCAGCACCGGCGAAGACGCGCTGGTGTACTGCCCCACCTCCGACTACGCCGCCAACATGGAAGCGGCCGAAGCGATGCCGCTGGTGGACGCGCGTCCCGCCGCCGGCGCCGCACTGCAAAAGGTCGCCACCCCGGGCGCAACCAAGTGCGAAGCGGTGGCCGAGCTGCTGGGCGTGCCGCTCACGCACACGGTCAAGTCGATCGCGCTGACGGTGGAAACCGAAGTCGACGGCAAAGTCACGCTGGAAAACTGGATGCTGCTGCTGCGCGGCGACCATGAGCTGAACGAAGTCAAGGTGGCCAAGGTGCCCGGTCTGGCCACGCACCGTTTCGCCACCGAGGCGGAAATCGTGGCCTGCTACGGCACCATTCCCGGTTACCTGGGTCCGATCGGCGCGCTGCAGCCGGTCAAGGTGGTGGTCGACCGCACGGTTGCCAACATGAGCGACTTCGTCTGCGGCGCCAACGCCGAAGGCTTCCACTACACGGGCGCCAACTGGGTGCGCGACGCGGCCGAGCCGCTCGTGGCCGACCTGCGCAACGTGGTCGAAGGCGACGCCTCGCCCGACGGCAAGGGCGTGCTGGCGATCGAGCGCGGCATCGAAGTCGGTCACGTGTTCCAGCTGGGGACCGCGTACTCGCAAGCCATGAAGGCTACCTTCCTGGACGAAAACGGCAAGCCGGCGCCGCTGCAGATGGGCTGCTACGGCATCGGCGTGACCCGCATCCTGGGCGCGGCGATCGAGCAGAACTTCGACGACAAAGGCATCATCTGGCCGGCCGCGATCGCGCCGTTCGAAGTGGTGCTGTGCCCGATGGGCATGGACCGCAGCGAGATGGTCAAGACCGAAGTCGAAGCGCTGTACGCGGCCCTGATCGCCGCCGGCGTGGACGTCATCGTCGACGACCGCGGCCTGCGTCCGGGCGCCATGTTCGCCGACTGGGAACTGATCGGCGTGCCGCACCGCGTGGTGATCGGCGAGCGTGGCCTGAAGGAAGGCAACCTGGAATACCAGGGCCGCCGCGACACCGAGGCGTCCGCCGTCGCCGTTGCCGACATGGTCGGCTTCATCAAGGGCAAACTGGGCAAGTGATCCAGATTGGCGTCATGAGGGCGATGCGCCGCGCCGGTCTGGCAGCACGGTTGGCCATGCTGGCGGCGGGCCTGGCCTGCTCCGGTGCGGCGCAGGCCGGCAATCAGAAAGAAGAAGCGATGGCCGACTCGGTGCGGCTGGCGCTGGCCAACGCCATCCGCGACGCCCGTCCGCCCAGGCCGGTGTTTCGCGACGAGGCGGCGCGCGTGCGTTATCAGCTGTGGCTGGGCGAGATGAGCGAGCGCTTGAAGCGCAAGCTGCCCGATACCGAGTCGCGCCTGGAGTTTCTGGAGGCGGCCTGGTATGAAGCCAGCCGCGCCGGTCTCGATCCGGGGCTGGTGCTGGGGTTGATTCAGGTGGAGTCGGCCTACCGCAAGTACGCCGTGTCGATGGTCGGCGCGCGCGGGTATATGCAGGTGATGCCGTTCTGGGCCAAAGCCATCGGCGACGACGACCGCAGCAAGCTGTTTCATATGCAGACCAATCTGCGCTATGGCTGCTCGATTCTCAGGCTGTATATCGATATGGAAGGCGGCAATCTGTATCTGGCGCTGGGCCGCTACAACGGCAGCCGCGGCCGGCCGCAGTATCCGAATGCGGTGCTGGCGGCCTGGAAGAAGTGGGAAATGAATTAGGGGCAGTGGGCAAACTTCGAAGCCGTGCTAGAACCTCCCCAAAACCTAATTTAACGTCATCCTCGCGAAAGCGAGGACCCATAGAACCTGTGTGCAGATAGAACTCAAGTTCTCGCCAAGGCTGCAACCCATCGAAGCTAGTGCCAGTGCGTATTCCAACGCTGATCAATCGTTCTATGGGTCCTCGCGTTCGCGAGGATGACGTTAACGAGAGTGGGGTGGATTCAGCGCACGGCTTCGGCGTTGGCTGATTTGCTGCGGGACTTCTGCCGAACCAATACAGCCCGCACCACCGCCCCCAAACGAAAATCGGGGACAGACCACCGAATCGACCAATGTCGACCCGGTGGTCTGTCCCCGACTTTACAAATTCGGCTTGGACGCTGTGCGTTGTTATCGCAACTTATTTCAGGTGATCTGAAATCAGTTTGGTCATCTCGAACATGGAGACCTGTGCTTTGCCACCAAATACTGCTTTGAGCTTGTCGTCGGCATTGATCATGCGGCGGTTGGCCGCGTCTTGCAGATCAAGCTTCTTGATGTAGTCCCAGACTTTCTTGGTCACTTCGGTACGTGGCAACGGAGTCGCGCCGACCACTGCGGCCAGGGTTGCCGATGGCGTCATCGCCTTCATGAAAGCTGCGTTAGGCTTGCGTGGGGCTGCTGCCGGTTTCTTCGCCGCTGCCGCTTTTGGTGCTGCAGCTTTTGCTGGTGCTGCTTTCTTCGCTGCTGGCTTTGCCGCTGCGGCTGGCTTGGCTGCGGCCTTCTTTGCTGGCGCTGCTGGCGCTGCTGCTGGGGTTTTTTTGGCTGTTGCCATCTTCGAGCCTCCTTAACAAACACATGGGAAATTGCGCAATTGATCGCACGGCTTATATTGGTGGGGTTTTACTGTTGATGCAAGTGTTTTTCGATAATAATTGGCCAATTTCATAGGGAAAAGCCCGGAACTACGGCCTGTCTGGCATTTTCCCCTCTGCGCCAGCGCGATTTACGCCGCAGCGGCGTAGGACGGAGCCCTGCGGATTGCCCGCGCCGCCCGCCCTTTTAAAAGCACCCCGCTTAGCCCATCCCGCCCGGCATCATGCCCTTCATCCCGCGCATCATCTTCATCAAGCCGCCGCCCTTAAGCTTTTTCATCATGGTCTGCATCTGGTCGTACTGGTTCAGCATGCGGTTCACTTCCTGCACCTGCACGCCGGCGCCGGCGGCGATGCGGCGCTTGCGGGTGGCCTTGATCAGCTCAGGCTTGGCCCGCTCGGCCGGGGTCATCGAGTCGATGATGCCGACCATGCGCCGCACCTGCTTGTCGGCCTGGTCCATGTTGGCGCCGCCGGCGGCCTGCTGCATCTGCGCCGGCAGCTTGTCGATCAGGCTGGCCATGCCGCCCATCTTTTTCATCTGGCCCAGCTGCGACTTGAAGTCGTTCATGTCGAAGCGCCCGCCGGCCTTGATCTTGTTGGCCATGTCGGCCGCGGCCTTGCTGTCGACGCCCTTGCGCGCTTCTTCGACCAGCGCCAGGATGTCGCCCATGCCCAAAATACGGTTGGCCATGCGCTGGGCGTCGAAGGCTTCCAGGCCGTCGAGCTTTTCCGACACGCCGGCGAACTTGATCGGTTTGCCGGTGATGTGACGTACCGACAGCGCCGCGCCGCCGCGCGAGTCGCCATCGAGCTTGGTGAGCACGATGCCGGTCAGCGGCAGCGCGTCGTTGAACGCCTTGGCCGTGTTGATCGCATCCTGGCCCAGCATGGCGTCGACGACAAATAAAGTTTCGATGGGTTTCACGGCCGCGTGCACGGCGCTGATCTCCTGCATCATCGCCTCGTCGATACCCAAGCGGCCGGCGGTGTCGATGATCAATACATCGTGGTAGTGCTTCTTGGCCCAGTCCAGCGCGGCCAGCGCGATGTCGACCGGCTTGTCGGTGGTCGCCGACGGGAAGAAGTCGGCGCCGACCTGCTTGGTGACGGACTCGAGCTGGGCGATCGCGGCCGGTCGGTACACGTCGGCCGAGACGGTCAGCACTTTTTTCTTCTTCTGTTCCTTGAGGTACTTGGCCAGTTTGCCGACGGTGGTGGTCTTACCGACACCCTGCAGACCGGCCATCAGGATGATCGCCGGCGGCTGCTGGGCGAAGCTGATCTGCGACGCTTCCGGACCCAGATCGGCGCCCATCAGCTGGGCCAGCTCGCGCTGGACCACGCCGACCAGCGCCTGGCCGGGGCTGAGCGAAGCGAGCACTTCTTCGCCCAGGGCTTTTTCCTTGACGCGGCCGATGAACTCGCGCACGGCCGGCAGCGCGACGTCCGCCTCCAGCAGCGCCAGGCGCACTTCGCGCAGCATCTCGGCGGTATTGGTTTCGGTCAGACGGGCCTCACCGCGCATGGTCTTGACGACCTTGGCAAGGCGTTGGGTTAAGTTATCTAGCATGGCGAACCTGACGAATGAGTGGGCGGCGTGAGCAACAACGGGCAATGGGGCCGTCAAGGCCCCTATGACGTCATTTTACCCTAGCGCAGAGCGGTCCCGCCCGGTGTCGCCATGTAGTCATTCCGGTAAGTGAGGTAGGGCGATTCTGTTTCATCATGAGAAGTGGAAACATTGCCGGATTTGCCTGCATAATGCAGCGAGCAGCTTTTCATCGATCTGCGTCAAATGTTCTGTGTTCACTAAGCGATATTCCCACTGGAGACTAGCCATGAAAACAAAAATGATCTGCCTGACCCTGGCGGCAATGATGGTCGCCGGCGCGGCCCACGCGCAGGCGCAGGAAACGATCCGTCTCGGCAACCTGAAGTTTGCCCATTACGGCGCGGTGTCGTACATCAAGGAAATCGCCCCCAAGTGCGGCATCAAGGTCGATGAAAAAATCTTCGCCAAGGGACTGGATGTGATGCAGGCCATCATCGCCGGCGAACTGGACGTGGGCACCACCGCCTCGGAAGCGGCCATTTCCGGCCGCGCCGGCGGCGCGCCCATCTATGTGGTGGCCGGCTTCGCCAAGGGCGGTGCGCGCCTGGTGGCCCGTCCCGAACTGAACATCAAGACCGTCAAGGACCTCAAGGGCAAGAAGGTGGGCGTGACCCGCGGCGGCATCCAGGAAGTGCTGATGCTGGCCGAGCTGCAAAAGGCGGGTCTGACCGCCGACAGCAATCCGGGCAAGGATGTGCAGCTGGTGTTCCTGCCGTTCGCCGACCTGAACCAGGCCATGATGGGCAAGAACATCGACGCCATGATGCAGTCCGAGCCGCAATCGTCGCAGGCCATCAACAAGGGCTACGGGGTGGAAGTGATCAAGCCGTATGACACCCCGATCGGCGAACCGATCCGCACCATGGTCATGACGGAAAAGTTTTACAGGGAAAAGCGCCCGCTGGCGGAGAAGTTCATGAAGTGCTTCGTCGAAGCCACCAAGACCTTCATCGACAACAAGGCCGTGGCGGAAAAATACGTGCGCGAAGTCATCTTCAAGGGCCAGATCACCAAGGACGACTTCGACGACGCCATCAGCAATTCGCCGTACTCGTACGACATCACGCCGGAGCACATCCAGATCACCACCGACACCATGGTCAAGACCGGGGTGGGGCGCATGGCCAAGCCGCCCGTGGCCAAGGACTGGGTCAAGACCGATCTGCTGATCGCGGCCAAGAAGAGTCTCAACGTCAAGTAGTCGCTCCACGAAGTAGCCGCGGGCAGGAGCAGCATTCACGTCATTGCGTCATCATCGTCGGAGGCGGCATGAACAGCAAGAAGATGAAGGAAATCGGCATCGGCCTGGTGGCCCCCGCCGTGGTGATTGCCGTGTGGCAGACGGTGGCGCAGATGGGCTGGGTCAATCCGCAGGTACTGCCTTCGCCGCTGGCGGTGGTCGAGCGCTGGATCGCCTACCTGTTGCCGATGCAGCCGCACGTGCCCACCGAGAGCAGCTGGCTGGCCTGGGCGTTTTCCGGCGAACTGCTGCTCGACGCGGCCACCAGCATGTACCGGGTGGCGGTGGGCTTTCTGATCGGCGCCGGCCTGGCCTTGCCGCTGGGACTGTCGATGGGCGCCAGCCAGCGTGTCTACGCCTGGTTCAATCCCCTGGTGCAGCTGCTGCGCCCGATTCCGCCGATCGCCTACATTCCCCTGGCGATCCTGTGGTTCGGGCTGGGCAATCCGCCCGCCGTGTTCCTGATCGCGCTGGGCGCGTTCTTCCCCGTGCTGATGAATACCATCGCCGGGGTGCGCCACGTCGACGGCATCTACCTGCGCGCCGCGCGCAACCTGGGCGCCAGCCAGCGCACCCTGTTCCTGCGCGTGATGCTGCCGGCCGCCGTACCCTACATCCTGTCGGGCGTGCGCATCGGCATCGGCACCGCCTTCATCGTGGTGATCGTGTCGGAAATGATCGCCGTGAACAACGGCCTGGGCTTTCGCATCCTGGAAGCGCGCGAGTATTTCTGGTCCGACAAAATCATGGCCGGCATGATCACCATCGGCATGCTGGGGCTGGCCATCGACGTGGTCATGAACCGCCTGAACAACCATTTGCTGCGCTGGCACCGCGGCCTGGAGAACTAAATGAGCGCGCATATCGTCATCTCGGGTGTCAACAAGGTGTTTGCCACCGATGCGCGCGAAGTCGTCGCGCTGCAGAACATCAACCTGTCGATCGAACAGGGCCAGTTTGTCTGCCTGCTGGGGCCGTCCGGCTGCGGCAAGTCGACCCTGCTCAATGCCGTGGCCGGGTTCGCCCCGCCCAGCTCGGGCAGCATCGTCGCCGATGGCGTGCCGGTCACCGGGCCGGGGCCGGAGCGCGGCATGGTGTTCCAGGAGTACGCGCTGTTCCCCTGGATGACGGTGGAGGAAAACATCGCCTTCGGTCTGGAAATCAAGGGCGACTCCAAGGCCGCCATCGCCGCCAAGGTAGGCGCGCTGCTGGCCATGCTGTCGCTGGCCGACTTTCGCCAGCGCTATCCCAAGGATTTGTCGGGCGGCATGCGCCAGCGCGTGGCGATCGCCCGCATCCTGGCGCTCGACTCGCCCATCATGCTGATGGACGAGCCGTTCGGCGCACTCGACGCGCTCACGCGCCGCAACCTGCAGGATGAACTGCTGCGTATCTGGGCCGAGCTCAAGAAGACCATCATTTTCGTCACCCACAGCATCGAAGAAGCCATTTACCTGGCCGACCGCATTGTCGTCATGACGTACCGGCCCGGCACCATCAAGCGCGACATCATCGTCGACCTGCCGCGCCTGCGCGACCCGGCCGCCGCCGAGTTCAATGCCTTGAAACGCGAGCTGGGCCTCTTGGTCATGGAAGAGCAGCAGCGCCATCACAACGATGAGCTGCGCATGGCGGCGGTCGATTAGGGTGGCCGGCGGGGCGCTCGCGGCAGGGCCTGGGCCGGGTGGACGCGATCCGTGCGCCGACTTTTTGCCATCGCCGCCGGCGCTCAAGGTCACCCGCCCGCCGCGGCGCGATCCAGTGTAAACTTGCTGGATGCAGACTTATCTACTTTTAGCAGCGGCGCTCGCCTACGCCGTGTGCGCGTTCCTTCCCGCGGCGACCGGCCGCACCCTGTCCGGCGCCACCGCGCTGGCGTGGCTGCTGCATGGCGCCGCGCTGGCGGCCGACCTGACCGCCTCCGACAACCCGCGCTTCGGCTTCGCGATGATGATCTCGGCGGCGCTGTGGGTCTCGGTGGCGGCGTACTGGATCGAAAACCGCAATTACTCCCTGGACGGGCTGCGCCGCCTGGTGATGCCGTGCGCGGTCGCCGCCACGCTGCTGCCGATCATGTTTCCCGGCAGCGTGCTGCAGCTCGAGGGCAAGGCGCCGGCCTACGGCTGGCACATCGCCGTGGCGATTCTGGCCTACAGCACCCTGACCATCGCCGCCTTTCACGCCGTGCTGATGGCGCTGCAGGAAGCGCGCCTGCATACGCGCGGGCCGAGCGGCGGCGGCTGGCTGTCCGGCGCCATCGACCAGCTGCCCGCGTTGATGACGATGGAAAAGCTGCTGTTCCGCCTGATCGCCATCGGCTTCGTGCTGCTGACCCTGACCGTGCTGTCGGGCGTGCTGTTTTCGGAACAGCTGTTCGGCAAGCCACTGAACTGGGATCATAAAACCATCTTCGCGCTGCTGTCGTGGGTGCTGTTCGGCGCCTTGCTGGCAGGCCGGCGCTGGCGCGGCTGGCGCGGCAAGACCGCGCTGCGCTTCACGCTGGCCGGTTTCGCCACCTTGGTGCTGGCCTACATCGGCAGCCGTTTTGTCTTCGAAGTCATACTCCACCGGGGTTTCGTATGAGCCGTATTCTGTTCTGGATCGCCCTGTTCTGCCTGGTAGTGGCGGCCATTCGCAGCAAGATCCGCAGCGCCGCCGTCAAGGCCAACCAGGCCGCGCGCGACAATGCCAGCAGCGCCGGCAGCAGTGGCAACAGCGGCGCCAACGCCAACATGCAGGTCGGGCAAACCGAGCCGATGGCGTGCTGCCAGCATTGCCACGTCTACTTTCCCGCCTCCGAGGCGGTCAAAGCCGACGGCCAAGACTATTGCAGTCCGGCCCACGTGCGCCTGCCGCCGGTGTGACCTTGCGCAGCCGCTGGAGCGCGCTGTCGGCCACCTCGCGCGACACCTTCTGGCGCTCGCTGCAGGCGCTCAACGCCACGCGCGTGGTGATTGCCGTCGTGCTGCTGGTCTACCTGTCGCTGGAGCTGGGCGACGCCGGCGCCAACACGGGATTGTATGCACAGATCTGCAGCGTCTACGTGGCGCTGGCGGTGGGCTTCGCCGGCCTGACCGCCTATGTGCGGCGGCGCTTTCTGCTGCAGATCACCCTGCAGATCGCCGTCGATATCGGCGTCATCGCATTGCTGTTCATGATCAGCGGGGGCGGGCGCAGCCCCCTGATCATCCTGTTCCTGTTCCCGCTGGCCGGGGCCGCCATCCTGGTGCCGTTGATACAGGCGCTCGCCTGGGCCGCGCTGGTCACCCTGTTCCTGCTGTCCCAGAGCATCTACCAGGTGCTGATGGACGACGCGCGCGCGCCGCTGATGCAGGCCGGGCTGTTCTGCGCGGCCTTTTTCGCCATCGTCACCCTGCTCAACCGGCTCGCCGCCAAGCTGATCGATCAGGAAGAGCTGGCCGTGCGCCACGGCGCCGACCTCAAGATTCAGCAGGCGATCAACCAGATCATCATTGCCGACGTGGGCGACGGCATCCTGGTGGTGGGGCGCGACGGCCAGGTATTTACCGGCAACCCGGCGGCCCAGTACATGCTGGGCCTGGTCGACGGCGAACACCGCTTCCGCCTGCAGGACATGCCGGCGCTGGAACCGATCGCGCAAGCCTTCACGGCCTGGCTGGAACACAATAACGCGCCTGGCCGCGGCGGCCAGCGCGCCGCCTTCGTCACCGTCAAGCCGTATCACGACAACGCCGCCGAGGGGCGCAGCGCCGCCTGGAGCGGCCGGCGCGACTTGGCCGCCCACCTCAAGCTGCGCTTCGCCCGGGTCGACACGCCCGACGAGGTGGCCGGGCGCTGCGTGATTTTCATGCAGGACGTCACCGCCATCGAGAATCAGGCCCAGGAACTGAAGCTGGCCTCGATGGGGCGCCTCACGGCCAGCATCGCCCACGAAGTGCGCAACCCGCTCTCGGCCATCGGCCACGCCACCGCGTTGCTGGCCGAGGACCTGACGGCGCCGACCCACGCGCGCCTGCTCAAGATCGTCGGCGACAACGTGGCCCGGGTCAACCGCATGGTCGAAGATATCCTGCAGCTCTCGCGCAAGGTACAGCCCAACGGCGACCCGCTGTACCTGTCGAATTTCCTGCAAGAGTTGAAGACGGAATTTCAGGAAACCCACGCGCTGGCCGGTGATATAGTGGCGCTGGGGAATACCGGGACCACGCCGGTGCGCTTCGATGCGTTGCACCTGCGCGAAGTGCTGGTCAACCTGCTGACCAACGCGATCCGCTACGCCAGCGGCATGGCCGGCAGCATCCGCATCTACGTGGTCACCGATGCGGCGGGACGGATGGAAATGCACGTGCAGGACGACGGCCCCGGCATCACGCCGGAAATCCGCGCCCACCTGTTCGAGCCGTTTTATACGACCTCCAGCAAGGGCACCGGGCTCGGCCTGTACCTGGCGCGCGAGCTGTGCCTGAACAATGAAGCCATGCTCGACTACGAGTACCGCTTCGACGCCGCCGCGTTCGGCCAGCACAAGGCCAGCGGGCGGTTTGTGATCAGCTTCGCTCAGCCGCTGGCGGCGTAGGTGGTGGTGGCATACACGGCCGGATCGGCGTGACGTCTTAAATATAGCAGCAGTAACGGAAAGGCAGTGCCATGAGTTCACCCCGGGTGTTGATCGTCGACGACGAAGCCGACTTGCGCGAGCTGCTCGAGATCACGCTGGTACGCATGGGACTGGATGTGGACAGCGCCGCTACGCTGGGCGAAGCGCGCGCCTTTTACGCCGCCAACGACTATGCGCTGGTGCTGACCGACATGCGCCTGCCCGACGGGCTGGGGCTGGAACTGGTGCGCGAAGTGAACGCCGCCGGCAAGGCCACGCCGATCGCCGTCGTCACCGCCTATGGCAGCGCCGACAACGCCGTGGTGGCGCTCAAGGCCGGCGCGTTCGACTATGTGTCCAAGCCGGTGGTGCTGGACGAGCTGCGCCTGATGGTGCAATCGGCCCTGCGTCTGCCGCGCCAGGCGGGCGGCGCCGCGCCGGCCGGCGACAGCGCGCCCGCCACGCGCCTGATCGGCGAATCGGCGTCGATGCAGGCCTTGCGCGCGCAGATCGGCCGGCTGGCACGCTCCATGGCGCCGATCGCCATCACGGGCGAATCGGGCAGCGGCAAGGAGCTGGCCGCGCGCGAAATTCACGCCCAGAGCGCGCGCGCCGCCAAACCCTTCATTGCCGTGAACTGCGGCGCGATTCCCGAAATGCTGATGGAAGCCGAGTTCTTCGGTTACCGCAAAGGCGCGTTTACGGGCGCGGCCGACGAGCGCGACGGCTTCTTCCAGGCGGCCCATGGCGGCACGCTGATGCTCGACGAAGTGGCCGACTTGCCGCTGGCCATGCAGGTCAAGCTGCTGCGCGCCATCCAGGAGCGGCGCGTGCGCAAGATCGGCGCCACCGCCGAGGAACCGGTGGACGTGCGCATCATCAGCGCCACCCACCAGGACCTGGCCCAGTGCGTGGAAACGGGCAAATTCCGGCAAGATCTGTTTTATCGGCTGAACGTGATCGAGCTGTCGGTGCCGCCCCTGCGCGAGCGGCTGGACGACCTGGCCGTGCTGACGCAAGGCATTCTGGCCCGGCTGGCGGGCCCCGGGCAGCAGGCCGCGCTGGGGCCGCAGGTGCTGGAAGCGCTGGGTGCATATTCGTTTCCGGGCAACGTGCGCGAGCTGGAAAACGTGCTGGAGCGGGCGCTGGCGTTCGCCGACAATGGCGTCATCGAAGTGGGCGACCTGTCGCTCAAGGGCGCGCGTCTGGCCGAGGTGGCGGTGACAGCGGCGCCGGCGGTGAGCGTCGAGGCGGCGTCGGTGGCGGCGCCTGCTGTAGCCGCCGCACCCGCTGCGGCGGCAACGGCGACGAGGTCCGCAAGCGACGAGGCGGCGCCGGCCAGTTCGCCCGACCACCTGAACCAGATCGAACGCGACATCCTCTTGCGCGCGCTGGCGCAGGCCCAGTTCAACCGGCAACAGGCCGCGCAGGCGCTGGGCATCAGCTTTCGCCAGCTGCGCTATCAGATGAGCAAGCTCGACGTGCAGGTGCCCGAGGCGTGAGATTGCCGTGCGCTGCCGGGCAGTGGTTTGGCGTTCCCAGCGGTGCGTCGCCGCGTTGGTGCTTCTGTTAATGTTTCTGCATGGGCGCGGCACATTGGGCTGCCGCGTATGCTTAACATTCGAGGCAGGGGACTGGCATGGAAAAATTCTTGATCGTATATCGCGGCGCGCCGGGCGGCTCGGACGACGCCGCCGACCACGACCCGCAACAGTGGGCGGCGTGGTTCGACGGCCTGGGTGCGGCCGTCATCGACCGCGGCAGCCTGACCCACGCCAGCGTGGAAGTGCCGAGCCGGCTGCTCGGTCCCAAGTTGTCGGGCAGCGCGATGTCGGGCTACTCGGTGATTGCCGCGGCGGACTTCAATGAGGCCGTGCGTCTGGCCGAGCAGTGCCCGATTTTCGATGAGCATGGGTCGGTAGAGATTGCGCGGCTGACGGGCGCGCCGGCTTGATCTTGCTGCGCCGACTGCGGCGCTGAAGTATGGGCCCTCGCCTTCGTGAGGGCAGCGGATCGGCTCTTCACTGATCCGGTGACCGCATGCCACCAACGCGATCCAGCGATTGCCGCCGTTCTCGTGCGCTACTGCCACGACGCGAAGCTGTCATAACTGCCCTCCATCCTCTATACTGCCGGTCCGCCAACCATCTAGCAGGTCGACCACCAGACAACCGAGCGCAAACCATCGCTGCCATGGCCCGATATCGCCTCCAATTCCGCGCCGCAACTCCATCTATTTCTGCCTATTAATTTGGCAACGTTAGTGCTTGCTAACCTGCTGACACAACCCGCGTCACAGGTCGAAAATGTCAAGGTTGGCGCGGAAAATAAAAACCCAAGTTTGATTCCAGTTAGCTATTGCACACGTTTGGCCTAGCCACTACAATTAGTTCTCAAATTTGACAACACACTACATCTAGTAGTCCAGGCGAAGATCAAACCCCTATGCGCGAACATGGCACCACCCATCAACTTGCCATACTGTTAGCGTTTTTTACCCCTTGTTGAGGTCCATCCCCACCGTGCGTTTCCGGTGGGTTGGGCATTGTTGTTGGCTTTTTTTACGTAATTTAGGTCGTCGGCCCACCCGGCCGGCCCATTGATAACAACACCGGCGGCAATACGCTGCCAGCCGTTCCAGGAGGACGCATGCAAACATCCCAAGACCTATCGACTACTTCCCTGCACGTCACACCTGGAGCTGCCAGTTCGGCCACCACCACCAGTGCCACCACCATCGCCTCGAACGGCGACTTCCGCATCATCCGCCGCAATGGCGCCGTGGTCGCGTTTGAACCATCCAAGATCCAGGTCGCCATGACCAAGGCTTTCCTGGCCGTGCACGGCGGGCAAAGCGCCGCGTCGGCGCGCGTGCGCGACATCGTCGAGCAGCTGACCAACAACGTCGTGGCCGCGCTGGTGCGCCGCCAGCCGTCCGGCGGCACCTTTCATATCGAAGACGTACAAGACCAGGTCGAACTGTCGCTGATGCGCTCCGGTGAGCATGACGTCGCGCGCGCCTACGTGTTGTACCGCGCCAAGCACATGGAAGAGCGCCGCCTGCAGAAGGAAGCGCAAGGCGGCTCGTCCGACGTGGCCGCGCCGCAAATCCACGTCACTGAAAACGGCGAACGCCGCCTGCTGGACATGAACCAGGTCCGCGACCTGATCAACGCTGCCTGCGTCGGCCTGGAAAAGCACGTCGACGCCGACGCCATCCTGGCCGAAACGGTCAAGAACCTGTACGACGGCGTGCCCGTCGAAGAGCTGCACAAGTCCGCCATCCTGGCTGCTAGAGCCCTGATGGAAAAGGACCCGGCCTACTCGCAAGTGACCGCCCGCATTTTGCTGCACACCATCCGCAAGGAAGTGTTCGAGCAGGAAGTACCGCAAGCCAAAGCCGCCGCACACTATATAGAGTACTTCCCAAACTACATCGCCAAGGGTATCCAGAACGAATTGCTGGACCCGGTGCTGGCCACGTTCGACCTGGCCAAGCTGGCCAAGGCGCTGGTCGCCGACCGTGACTTGCAGTTCGGCTACATCGGCCTGCAAACCCTGTACGACCGTTACTTCCTGCACGTGCGCGACGTGCGCATCGAAATGCCACAGGCGTTCTACATGCGCGTGGCCATGGGCCTGTCGCTGCGCGAAGAAAACCGCGAAGCGCGCGCCATCGAGTTCTACAACCTGCTGTCGTCGTTCGACTTCATGAGCTCGACGCCGACCCTGTTCAACTCGGGCACCCTGCGCTCGCAACTGTCGTCGTGCTACCTGACCACCGTGTCGGACGACCTGGAAGGCATCTACGACGCCATCAAGGAAAACGCCCTGCTGGCCAAATACGCCGGCGGCCTGGGTAACGACTGGACCCCGGTGCGCGCGCTCGGCGCCCACATCAAGGGCACCAACGGCAAGTCGCAAGGCGTGGTGCCGTTCCTGAAAGTGGTCAACGACACCGCCGTGGCGGTCAACCAGGGCGGCAAGCGCAAGGGCGCGGTCTGCGCCTACCTGGAAACCTGGCACATGGACATCGAGGAATTCCTCGACCTGCGCAAGAACACCGGCGACGACCGCCGCCGCACCCATGACATGAACACGGCCAACTGGATTCCGGACATGTTCATGAAGCGCGTGATGGAAAAGGGCGAGTGGACCCTGTTCTCGCCATCGGAAACCCCGGACCTGCACGACAAGGTCGGCAAGGCGTTCGAGGCGGCCTACCTGGGCTACGAAGCGGCCGCCGCCGCCGGCCAGATCCGCGTGTTCAAGAAGATTGCCGCGCTCGACCTGTGGCGCAAGATGCTGTCGATGCTGTTTGAAACGGGCCACCCATGGATCACCTTCAAGGATCCATGCAACATCCGCTCGCCCCAGCAGCACGTGGGCGTGGTGCACAGCTCGAACCTGTGCACCGAGATCACCCTGAACACCAGCGCCGACGAAATCGCCGTGTGCAACCTGGGTTCGGTGAACCTGCCGGCGCACATGAAAGAAGGCAAGCTGGACCAGATCAAGCTGCAAAAGACCGTGCGCACCGCAATGCGCATGCTCGACAACGTAATCGACATCAATTACTACGCCGTCGACAAGGCCCGCAATTCGAACATGCGCCACCGTCCGGTGGGTCTGGGTATCATGGGCTTCCAGGATTGCCTGCACATGATGCGCGTGCCGTACTCGTCCAACCAGGCCGTGGAATTTGCCGACCGTTCGATGGAATCGGTGTGCTACTACGCCTACCTGGCCTCGACCGAGCTGGCCGAAGAGCGCGGCCGCTACGAGTCGTACGAGGGTTCCCTGTGGAGCCGCGGCATCCTGCCGCAGGACTCGGTCAAGCTGCTGGCTGAAGAACGCGGCGGCTACCTGGAAGTGGACGGCTCGGAAGCAATGGACTGGACCGTGGTGCGCGAGCGCATCAAGCAGTTCGGCATGCGCAATTCGAACTGCGTGGCAATTGCCCCGACGGCGACGATTTCCAACATCATCGGCGTGTCGGCCTGTATCGAGCCAACGTTCCAGAACCTGTACGTGAAGTCCAACCTGTCGGGCGAATTTACCGAAATCAATTCGTACCTGGTGCGCGACCTGAAGGCGCGTGACCTGTGGGATGAAGTCATGATTGCCGACCTGAAGTATTTCGACGGCTCGCTGGCCAAGATCGACCGCATCCCGCAAGACCTGCGCGACATCTACGCCACCGCCTTCGAAGTGTCGCCAAGCTGGCTGGTGGAAGCCGCCTCGCGCCGCCAGAAGTGGATCGACCAGGCCCAGTCGCTGAATATCTACATGGCCGGTGCCTCGGGCAAGAAGCTGGACGAAACGTACAAGCTGGCATGGCTGCGCGGTCTGAAGACCACCTACTACCTGCGCACCATTGCCGCGACGCACATGGAGAAATCCACCTCCAAGACCGGCGCGCTGAACGCGGTGTCGGTGGACGGCGGCATGTCGGCCAGCGCGATCGGCGCGGCGGCGGACAAGGCGGCGCTGACGGCAACGTCGATGGCGACGGCAGCGGCAGCAGCGACGGCGACAGCCGCAGCGGCGGTCAGCGTGCCCGCCGAAGAAGACGGCGAAGCGTGCTACCTGCGTCCTGGCGACGACGGTTTCGAGGAATGCGAAGCCTGCCAATAAGCGCTACTCTATATAGACAGCGGTCGTTGAGTGCAGTGAAGCGCACTTAAGGGCCCAGCGGTATAGAAAGCACCTGAACAAGTAGCACCGTCATCCCCGCGAAAGCGGGGACCCATAGCACG